>JAYOZQ010000019.1:0-11865 GCA_038154225.1 Candidatus Pelagibacter sp. | reverse complement strand
CACCAATACCTAAAATTTTCATAATTTAATTATTAATTATTCTTTTAAATTTTTTAATTACACTTGAAATACCAAAAAATATAGACTCTCCAATTATAAAATGTCCTATATTAAATTCTTCAATCTCTTTAATTTTGCTTAATATTTTTGTTGTCTTATAATCAAGTCCGTGACCCGCATGAACTTCAATATTAAGTTTATTTGCTAAAACAGAACATTTTTTTATTCTATTTAATTCATTAGTGTATTTCTTTTTTGCTTTAACAATATTAGAAATCTTACCTGTATGTATCTCAACACAATCAACGTTAAGTTCTTTTGACAATACTATGTCGTTAATCGAAGGGTTTATGAATAAACTAGTACGTATTCTTTTTCTTTTAAATTTTTCAATAATATTTTTTAGCTTTTTTTTATGTTTAACTAGATTTAAACCACCTTCTGTTGTTATTTCTTTTCGATTTTCTGGAACAAGACAAACATAATTCGGTTTTATCTTAAGAGCATTATCAACAATTTTATCATTCATTGAAATTTCAAGATTAACTAAAACTTTTTTTGCTTTACAAATTTTTTTAGCATCTAAATCGTTTATATGTCTTCTATCTTCTCTTAAATGAATAGTAACTGAGTCGGCACCCATCTTTACAACTTGTAAGGCTGCATAATATGGATCTGGATGTCTTTCACCTCTAGCATTCCTTACGGTAGCCACATGATCAATATTTACCCCTAATCTTTTCACTTAATAAATCTACTTCCAGGGGTAGTTATAGGTATTAATTTTAAATCTTGAGGTAATTGTTTTGCGGTAAAAGTTGGAACATCAATTTTTAAATGTGATATAATTCCAGTTTTAATTTTAAGTGATTTTTTAGTTGATCTATCTATTATAGAAGCAAAGCCTAAAAGTTTAGCATTTGCTTTTTTGATTAACTTAACACATTCTAAGCTTGACTTACCTGTAGTTATTACATCTTCAATAATTAGAACTTTTGAACCTTTTTTAATATTAAACCCTCTTCTTAATTTAAATTTTCCATTTACCCGTTCACAAAATATTGTTTCTTTTTTTAAAAGTTTACCGATTTCATAACCAATAATTATACCTCCCATTGCTGGTGCTAAAATTAAGTCAATATTTTTGTATTTTTTTTTAATTTTTTTTGCAAGGGATTTGCATATACTTTCGGCTAAATGTGGGAAACTTAAAAGTTTAGCACATTGAATGTATTTAGATGAATGTAAACCAGAAGATAGTACGAAATGACCCTCTAAAAGAGCATCAGTCTTTTTTAAAATATCTAAGGATTTTTTGAGTGAAAGCATTTCTTTTATCTTCGTGTCTGATTATCTTAAATTTTATACTCTTTTGCTTAAGCTCTGCAATAAAATTTGTAAAGTTTTTAAGGTTAGTAATGATTAATCTAAATTTAAAATTAATATACTTTGTATTTTTACCGGCCATTTCAACATTTGAAATATTAAGTTTATGGCTACCTATCAATGAGCTTATATCACCTAATTGACCTGGTTGATCGGGTAATGAAATCCATAAAGTGGTATTATATTTCTTTGCCTTTTCTTCTTTTTGCTCTCCTTTATCATGCCAATATCTTCTAATTGCAGCTCTTGCTTTTCCTGTTTTAGTAGTTGGTATCCAATGAAGTGAGGGTGATTGATTTTTAGACGTAATTATATTTACTCTGTCTCCATTTCTCAATACTTCTTGTAGTTCAGATTTATTTCCATTAATTTCGCATCCGATAGCTGTGTTTCCTATTTTTGTATGAACGGCATAGGCAAAATCTATTGGAGTTGCGTCTTTGGGTAATTTAATAACTGATCCCTTAGGAGTAAAACAAAAGACATTTTCTTGGAACATTTGAAGTTTAGTATATTCATAAGAGTGTTCTGGATTTTCATTTCTTTCAATAATTTCAACAAGGTCTTTTAGCCAATCATATTCTTTCCAACTTAAAGAGTTAAATTTTTCTGAAGACTTATATTTCCAATGGGAAGCTACCCCTCTTTCAGCAAATTCATGCATTTCATGTGTTCTTATTTGTATTTCAATTGGTTTTTTATTAGATCCAATTACAGACGTATGAAGTGATTTATAACCATTTATTTTTGGTGATGATATATAGTCTTTGAACTTACCGGGTATACAATTCCATCTTTTATGAAATATACCTAAAGTTTTATAACACTCATCAACAGTAGATAGAGTAATTCTAAATCCGATAATATCTGTAATTTGCTCTAATGAAATTCTTTTTTTTTGTACTTTACGCCAAATTGAGAAAGGTGTTTTTTCACGCCCATGTATTTCAGCATTAATATGATTGTCATTTAATATTTCACTTAATTCAAATGAAAGAGACTCGAATAAATCTTTCTTATCTGATTTAATTTCATCTAATTTCTTTTTTATTAACTCTCTTGCATCATTGTTTAAAATTTCAAAAGAAAGATCTTCTAATTCATCTCTTATTCTATGCATTCCCATTCTATCAGCTAAAGGAGCATAAATCTCCATAGTTTCTTGGGCTATTCTTTGTCTCTTCTCAATTTTAGGAATTGCCTTAATTGTTCTCATATTGTGAAGACGATCAGCAATTTTAACTAACAAAACTCTTATATCCTTTGAAGTTGCTAAAATTAATTTTCTAAAATTTTCTACTTTAGAATTAGAACCTGCGGTATTCTCAAAAACAGAGATTTTTGTAACTCCATTAACTAAATCGGCGACTTCATCACCAAATTCATTTTTTATGGTTTCATAGGTTGCAAAAGTATCTTCTATTGTGTCATGAAGTAAGCCAGTAGTAATTGTTGCGCTATCTAATTTTAACTCAGTTAAAATATTCGCTACCTCGATTGGATGGACTGAGTAAGGGTCACCTGAAGCTCTTTTTTGATTTTGATGGGCTTTAACAGCAAAATTAAAAGCTTTGTCTAATCTTTCAGGATTTAAAAATTTATTATAAACTTTTACTTTATTTATTAAATCATTCGAATTAAGCATTTCTTATTATAACATTAATTCAAATTTGATTAATAGATCTAATATCTTTATTTGGGAGCGAAAAAATTAGCTTTTTTATATTGGTTTTTTTAACTGGATGAACCCAATCCTTTTCAAGATCAAATAGAGGAAATAAAACGAAATTTCTTTCATGCATCCTAGAATGAGGTAGATTTAATTTACCTTTTAAAACTATTCCATCAAAATCAATGATATCTATATCGCAAGTTCTAGGAGAATTTTTATAAGTTTTTTTTCTTCCTAATTTAACTTCTATAATCTTGCATAAATTTAGTAATTCCAAAGGTTTAAGTTTACAAACAACCTTCAGAACAATATTTAAAAATTTTGGTTTATTTGGATCTGGCCAAGATGGAGTCTCATAATAATTGGATACAGAAATAAAATAAATATTATTTTGTAATAATAACGATTTAGCTTTTTCAATATTAGCTATCCTATTTCCTAAATTTGACCCTATGCCTAAAAAAATATTTTTAGCTTGATTTTCTGATATATCTTGCTTTATCACGATTCCAATCTCTATTTTTTTTAGTAGCTCTTTTATCGAATTGCTTTTTACCTTTTGCAACTGCTAACTCAACTTTTGCCTTCCCTTTTTTAAAATACATTTTTGTAGGGACAATAGTAAATCCATCTCTTTGCATTTTTCCTATCAATTTATTGATTTCTTTTTTATTTAATAAAAGTTTTCTTTCATCAGTTGGATTGTGATTAGAATAACTTGCCTGTTTATAGGCAGATATGTGAGAATTAATCAAAATTAATTCACCATTTTTTTCAACAGCATAAGAGTCGGCTATATTTATCTTTCCATCTCTAATAGATTTAATTTCAGACCCTTTAAGAACAATACCAGCCTCTAAGAGATCTTCAAAAAAATAATTAAAACTTGCTTTTCTATTTAAACAAATAATCTTCAAACCAGGATTGGTTTTTTTGTTCATTAAATCAATTTTGCTAACTCTAAAGCTTTTTTAATTATAGGTTTTGCGTTTTCAGATGTTTTTACTAAAGGTAACCTAACTGCATCATCACATAAATTCATTAATTTTGCAGCATACTTAACTGGACTTGGATTGCTTTCAACAAACATGGCGCTGTGAACTGGTTGCAATATCTTATCTAGTTTGTCTGCTTCATTAATATCGTTAGAATTATTAGAGACGGATAGTTTTTGGAAATCAGAACATAATTTAGGAGCAATATTTGCAGTTACACTAATTGTTCCAACCCCACCTCTTTTATTAAATTCAAATGCATTATCATCATTACCAGTTAATTGAATGAATTCTTTTCCCATTTTAGAAAGTTGTTGATCAACTCTATCTAGGTCACCAGTTGCATCTTTAACACCAACAATATTTTTTAATTCAAATAATCTTGCCATTGTGTCAACCGACATATCAATTACAGATCTTCCTGGGATATTATAAATGATAATTGGAATTCCACATTTATCATTTATTGCTTTATAATGTTGATATAGACCTTCTTGAGTTGGTTTATTGTAATATGGTGTAACGATTAAAGCACCGTTTGCGCCTGCTTTTTCAGCATGTGTAGTTAAAGATATTGCTTCATCTGTTGAATTAGATCCAGTACCAGCAATTACAGGTATTCGTCCATTGCTTTCTTTTATACATAAATCAATAACTCTTTGATGTTCTTGATGACTAAGTGTCGGGGACTCTCCAGTAGTTCCGGCAGGAACTAAACCACTAGTACCATTATCCATATGAAAATGAATTAATTTTATATAAGCTTCCTCATCTAGGCCATTATCTTTAAACGGCGTAATTAAAGCAACATTTGATCCTTTGAACATAAATACTTATAACATAGTTTGTAGATTCATATACTAAAACATTATGCTTAAAAAATTATTATTTATTGGGTTGTTGATATCAATCTTAATAAACTTTAATTATGTTTTAGCTGAAACGCCTTTAATTGTTCCTATTAAAAAACCTTCTCTTAGTGAAAAAGAAATAAAGCAAAAAATATCTAAAAATATTTTAAAACCGATAAAGAAGCCAAAAAAAACTGAAAATATTGAAATTAAAGAAAAAAAGATTGTAGAAGTTAAAGATATAAAAAAGGATAAGAAATTATCTTTTAAAATACCAAAAAAGAAACCATCAATAGCTGGATTAACAAAATCCAGAAATATTAAAATCTCAAAATATTATAGTAAAAAAGATTTTAATATTGCAAGAAAAGCGATATCTGAAATGCAAAAAAGTAGGTGGACGTCATCACTAAAAATTGCAAAAAATGCTAAAGATAAATCAATATATAATTTTATTCAGTGGAGGTATCTATCAACTCCAGGCAACCAAGCTTCTTTTTTTGACTACAAGGTGTTTATAGAGAGAAACGGTGATTATCCTAGAATGGATAAATTAAGATCTCTTGCGGAACATAAACTATCTACATCACAAATATCTCCAAAAAAAATAATCAATTGGTTTGATCAAAATGAACCTATTACTGGATATGGAAAAATAATACTTGGTGAAAGTTATATTCTAACTGGAAATAAAGCTAAAGGAACAAATCTAATTAAAGAAGGGTGGATCACAGCAAAATTATCCAAAAATGAAGTAAAATTTTTTAGAAAAAAATTTAAAAAATATCTTAATGCTGAAGATTATATCAAAAGAGCTGATTATCTTGCTTGGAATGGCAAATATTGGGATCTTAAAAGGATAACACCCTACCTACCTAAAGATTATGAACTTTTATACACGGCAAGACAGATATTAATAAGCAAAGGTTATGGAGTAGACCAAGCAATTAAAAATGTACCAGAAAAATTTAAAAATGATGCAGGATTAAATTATGATAGATTAAAATGGAGAAGGAAAAAAGGCCGAGTAGATTCCTCTGCAGAAATTTTACTAAAAATTAGAAATGATAAAGATTATCTTGTTATGCCTGAAAAATGGTGGAAAGAACGTGAAATAATTTCAAGGGCACTAATTTATAAAAAAAAATACGAGACTGCTTATAAAATTTCAAGTAACCATGGAATGATTGAAGGATCAGATTTTGCGGCTGCTGAATGGATGAGTGGCTGGATTGCATTAAGCTTTTTAAATGATCCACTATTAGCTAAAGATCATTTTAAAAATTTTTATAACAATGTTAGCTACCCTATTAGCACATCTAGAGGCGCGTATTGGCTTGGAAGATCATTTGAGAAATTAGGTGATAAAGAACAGTCTAATAAATGGTATCAAGAAGCAGCTAAATACCTGACAACATATTACGGTCAATTAGCTTTTTTAAAATTAAATCCAAATGGAAAATTTGAATTAGAAAATGACATGATGGTTGATAATAAATATCGACTTATTTTCTTTAATAAAGAGTTAGTTAAAATAACGTATCTTTTGGATGAATTAAAAAAAGATAAATATACTAAATTTATTTTAAGACACCTTGCAAACGATGATATTAAAAAAGGTAGTGAAATATTAGCTGCTGAACTTGCAACTGATATAGAAAGATATGATTTTGCAATACAAGTTTCAAAAATTGCATCCTATCAAAAAAGATTTCACAATAAGTTTAACTACCCAATAATAAGCACTCCTAAAAATATTAATGGTCGAAAAATTCCAGAAAGTGCTTTTATTTTATCTATTATTAGACAAGAAAGTGAATTTGATTTAAGCGCCAATAGTCATGCAGGTGCGAAAGGTTTAATGCAGCTGATGCCCTACACTGCTAAACTAGTTTCTAAACAAGCAAAGCTTCCTTATGCAAAATCAAGACTTACTACTGATCCTGAATATAATATTAATCTAGGATCTCATTATATTGCTGGTTTAATTTTACAATATGATGGTGCCTACCCCTTTGCTGTAGCAGCTTATAACGCTGGTCCAAATAGAGTTAAATATTGGAAAAAACTAAATAAGAACCCTCAAAAAAAACAGATTAATTATGTTGATTGGGTTGAGTTGATAAAATTCAGAGAAACAAGGAACTATGTTCAGCGTGTTTTAGAGAACTATAATGTCTACAGGTATATATTGGAAAAAAAACCAATACCAATGAAAGATTTTTTTAAAGACCAACCCTTATTTTGATGGCGGAAGAGGAGGGATTCGAACCCTCGGTACAAGTTTCCTCGCACGGTCATTTAGCAAACGACTGGTTTCAGCCTCTCACCCACTCTTCCATATGACATATTGTATTAAGCGATTGTATTGAAAATTCAATACTAATAAAGTAATTATTCGATAATTATGAAAAATAAGTATTCTGTATTTTCGTTAATTAAAAATGCCTTCTCATATCATGAGAATTGGCAACAAGCATGGAAAGATCCTACACCAAAAAAAGAATATGATGCAGTTATAGTTGGTGGTGGTGGTCATGGTTTAGCCACCGCTTATTATTTAGCAAAAAAACACAATATGAAAAATATTGCTGTTGTTGAAAAAGGTTGGATTGGCGGAGGTAACACAGGAAGAAATACCACAATAATTAGATCAAATTATTTGTGGGACGCAAGTGCAGGACTTTATGATCATGCATTAAAAATTTGGGAAGGTTTATCCCAAGAGCTTAATTATAATGTAATGTTTAGCCAAAGAGGAGTTATGAATCTTGCTCATAACCTTCAAGACGTTAGAGATTTAAAAAGAAGAACTCATGCTAATAGATTAAATGGTATTGATGCTGTCTATTTAAGTACTGAAGAGGTTAAAAAATTTTGTCCCATAATAAATACATCACCAGATATTAGATATCCTGTTCTTGGAGGAACATTACAACGAAGAGCTGGTACTGCTAGACATGATGCTGTTGCCTGGGGTTATGCAAGAGGTGCAGATGAAATGGGGGTTGATATAATTCAAAATTGTGAAGTTAAAGGAATAAAAAGAAATGGTGATAGTGTTGAGGGTATTGAAACAACAAAAGGTTTTATCAAAACAAAAAAAATTGGTGTAGTAGCCGCAGGTCATTCAAGTGTTATTGCAAACATGGCTGGTTTAAGATTGCCATTGGAAAGCAAACCTTTACAAGCTTTAGTTTCAGAGCCTGTAAAACCAATAATTGATACTGTAGTAATGTCTAATGCTGTTCATGCATATGTTAGTCAATCTGATAAAGGTGAATTAGTAATTGGAGCAGGAACAGATGATTATGTTTCTTATACTCAAAAAGGAAGTCATCAAATAGTTGAAGGCACATTAAACGCTATTTTAGAGCTCTACCCTATTTTTAGTAGAATGAGAATGTTGAGACAATGGGGTGGAATTGTAGATATTTGTCCAGATGCCAGTCCAATTTTAAGCAAGACTACTGTTAAAGGATTATATTTTAATTGTGGTTGGGGAACTGGTGGATTTAAAGCGACACCAGGATCAGGAGATTTATTTGCACACACAATTGCTAACGATGAACCTCATAAATTAAATGCTGCATTCAATTTAAATAGATTTGTAAGTGGTGACCTTGTTGATGAGCACGGTGCTGCTGCGGTTGCTCATTAATGTTTATCATAAATTGTCCATACTGTGGTGAAAGAGATCAGCAAGAATTTAAAGCTGGTGGTGAGGCACACATAGAAAGACCAAAACAACCAACTGAATTAAGTGATGATGAGTGGGCGGAATATCTGTTCATGAGAAAAAATATTAAAGGAGTTCAATTTGAAAGATGGAACCACGCACATGGTTGTAGAAAGTGGTTTAATATGGTCAGAGACACATCTAACGATGAAATAAAATTAATTTATAAAATGGGTGAAAAACCACCTTCAGAATAATATGCCAACAAATTTAAGGGTCCAATCAAGTGAATTTATAGACGAAACTATTAGAGTTTCTTTTAAATTTAATGGAAAGACTTACTACGGATTCAAAGGAGACACATTAGCTTCAGCTCTACTCGCTAATGATATTCATTTAGTTGGTAGAAGTTTTAAATATCATAGACCAAGAGGCATAATGACAGCTGGTTCTGAAGAGCCAAACGCAATCGTTCAAGTAAATGATAAAACTAATAGAACTGAGCCAAATGTAAGAGCTACAGAGTTAGAAATTTATGAGGGGCTAGAAGCATCTAGCCAAAATTGTTGGCCGAGTGTGAATTTTGATATTGGAGGAATAAACAATGTAATTTCAGCATTTTTACCCGCTGGTTTCTATTACAAAACATTTATGTGGCCAGCAAGCTTCTGGGAGAAATATGAATTTTTTATTAGACACTCAGCAGGCTTAGGTAAATCCCCAACTGATAAAGATCCAGATATTTATGATCACAGATATATTCATTGTGATGTGTTAGTAGTTGGAGCTGGGATATCTGGAATTTTAGCAGCAAAAAATGCTGCAAAAAATAATTTTAAAACTTTATTGGTTGATGAAAAAAATGAATTAGGTGGTTCTACTATTTATCAAAATAGAGAATTTAATAAAATTGAAAATCAAAGTTCTTCAGATTGGATTAAAAAAGAAATTGAAGAATTAAATAATATCAAAAATCTAGAAGTTAAAACTAGAACAAGCGTTGCTGCATATCATGGATATAATTATTTATTAGCAAGAGAGAACTTAACTGATCATTTAGAAAAAAAAGATAAACAAGGTAAAATTAGACAAAGATTATTAAAAATTAGAGCTAAAAAAGTTATTCTTGCAACAGGAGCATTAGAAAGACCACTTATCTTTAATAATAATGATAGACCTGGGATAATGCTTTCTTCAGCTATAAAAAAATATGCTGATTTTTATGGAGTAGTTTCGGGTAAAAAAAATGTTTTTTTTACCAATAATGATAGTGCTTATGAAAGTGCTTTATGTCTTCACAACAAAGGTATTAAAGTTGAGGCTATTATTGATATCAGGGAAAGTTCAAATTCTAAAATTGTAAAAGCAGTTGAGAATGTAGGTATAAAAATTCATTGGTCTCACACAATTGTAGATACAAAAGGCTATAAAAGATTAAATTCTATATCAGTAATGAGACTCTCTAATGACGGATTGTCTGTAACTGGAAATAAAATAGATATTTCTTGTGATTGTCTAGGTGTAGCTGGAGGTTGGACGCCTGCAGTTCATTTATTTACCCAATCAGGTGGAAAACTAAAATTTGACGAAAACAATAAAGTTTTTTTACCAAATAAATATCCATCTGATCAATTAAGTGTTGGATCCTGTAATGGGGATTTTAATTTAAATGAAATTATCATTAATTTATCAATTAATTTAAAAGAATTTTTAAAAATCGATAAAACAGACTTTGATAACTTATCTATAGAAAGTGAAGAGGAAAATTCAAAAAGGAATATTTGGTTATTACCATCAGATAAACCAATAGGAAAAACAAAACCATTTGTAGATTACCAAAATGATGCGACAGCAAAAGATATTAAACTAGCTTTAAGAGAAGGCTTTAGATCAATAGAACATGTAAAAAGATACACAACAACAGGTATGGGTACCGATCAAGGAAAACTTGGGAATATGCATGCATTAGGGATTATAGCTGACACAGCTGGTGTTAAAATGGGAGAACTTGGAACTACAACATTTAGACCTCCTTATACACCGCTAACTTTTGGAACAATTGTTGGACGTAATGTTGGAGAATATTTTGATATATTTAGAAGAACACCAATGAATGATTGGCACGTAGAAAATAAAGCTGAATTTGAAAATGTAGGTCAGTGGAAGAGAGCTTGGTACTACCCTATTAATGGTGAAAGTATGCATGAAGCTGTTCAAAGGGAAAGTATAGCTGCAAGGGAAAGTGCCGGAATATTAGATGCATCCACTTTAGGTAAAATAGATATTCAAGGAAGTGATGCTTCAGAATTTTTAAATAGAGTTTATACAAATGCTTGGTCAAAACTTGGTATAGGTAAATGTAGATACGGTTTAATGCTTAATGAAGACGGTATGGTTTATGACGATGGTGTCACTACAAGACTTGGAGAAAATCATTATTTAATGACAACAACAACTGGTGGTGCTGCCAATGTTTTAAGTAAACTTGAAGATTACTTACAAACTGAATGGCCTGAACTCGATGTTTATTTAACTTCTGTCACTGATCATTATGCTACAGCTAGTATTTGTGGTCCAAACAGTAAGAAAATATTAAATAAAATTATTCCTGATCTAGATTTATCTGAAGAAAATTTTCCTCATATGTCATTTAAGAATGCTCAAATTGGAAATATCAAATGTAGAATAATGAGAATTAGTTTTACTGGAGAACATAGTTACGAAATCAATGTTCAAGCAAATTATGGAAAAGCTCTTTGGGAAAAATGCATGGAAGCAGGAAAAGAATTTAATATTACTCCATATGGAACAGAAACTATGCACTTATTAAGAGCTGAAAAAGGATTTATTATTGTGGGCCAGGATACCGATGGAACTATGACTCCTATTGATCTTCAAATGGATTGGATAGTAAGTAAAAAGAAATATGATTTTATTGGGAAGAGATCTCTTTACAGATCAGATACTATGAAAGAAGAAAGAAAACAATTAGTGGGGCTTTTAACTGATGACCCAAGTATAGTTTTAGAAGAAGGAGCTCAAATAGTTTCTGAACTTAATCAATCGCCAGTTAACATGCTTGGACACGTAACTTCAAGCTACTACAGCCCAAATTTAAAAAAATCTATTGCTCTTGCAGTTGTTAGAAGTGGAAAAAATATGATGGGTAAAAAATTATTTATACCAATGGAAGATAAAACAATTAATGTAACAGTTGCTAATCCAGTTTTTTTTGACACAGAAAATAAGAGGTTGAATGCTTAATTATAATTCACCTATCAA
>JAYOZQ010000018.1:1397-11969 GCA_038154225.1 Candidatus Pelagibacter sp. | reverse complement strand
AATTTTTTTTCAACTAATATAGAAATCGACTCGTTGATATGATTTGAGATTTTTTCAATACCAGCTAACTCTTCTTCTTCAAAATTTTGAAGAACGAAATCACCAACCTCTATGTTTTCTTTTGGTTTACCTATTCCAATTCTCACTCTTGAGTAATCTTTACCTATAAATTTATCAATAGATGCAATCCCATTATGTCCTGCACTCGATCCACCAAATTTTGCTTTAATTTTTCCAAACTCAACATCCAAATCATCATGAAAAACAATTACATCTTCTGCATCTATTTTAAAGTACTCAATAAGCTCTCTTATACAAATTCCAGAATTATTCATAAATGTTAGAGGTTTGATTGCATAGACTTTTTGATCACCAACATTTCCAGTTGTGAGCAGTCCTTTAAATTTGGGTTTTTGTTTTGATAAACCAAATTTTTTATTAATAGAGTCGATTATTTTAAACCCAACATTGTGTCTATTATTTTCACTATCTGGTGTTGGATTACCTAAGCCTACAAATAAAAGCATATTTTTTTAATGGATAGTAAAATTTAACTTTGACAGTTTATTTATTTTCTTCAGCTGCTTTTTTATCGTCACCCTCTTTTTTTTCACCTTCAGCTGCTGGTTTATCACCTTCTGCTGCTGCTTCTGCTCCAGCTTCTCCCTCTGCAGCTTCTGCTTCAGCTGGTTTTTCAGGTTCCTTCATTACAGTAGGCGCGGCCAATGTTGCTATAACAAAGTCTCTTCCTTTAATTGTTGGGGTTACATCTGTTTCTAAATTAATAGATGATATTTTGAAACTTTCACCGATCTCAACGCCATCAAGATCAATTACTAAGTTTTCAGGAATTTTTTCACTTGGGCATCTCAATTCTACTTTTCTTCTAACGATGTTCAAAACTCCACCTCTCTTCAAGCCTGGAGATTTTTCATGGTTAATAAATTGAACTGGCACTTCAATTCTTATTTTTACACCTGGAACTACTCTTAAAAAGTCTACATGAATAGGTTCATCTGAAATGATGTGGTATTTAATTTCTCTTGGAAGAACGTTTTGAGGTTTTCCATCAACATTTAAAGTAACTATATTGGATAGAAAATTTTCTTTATCAATCAGAGATTTTAATAATTTTTTTGAAATTGAAACTGTTTCATTTTGTGCTTCACCACCATAGATTACAGCTGGTACACTACCATTATTTCTAAGCGCACTAAGCTCACCCTTAGTTTTTGTGTTTCTAATGTTTGCGTCTAATGAAATCATAAAATCATGGGTTTTTAGCCCAAGTTCTTTAATAACTCAAGGTAATTATTTAAATAAATCTGAAACAGATGTTGAATTAGATATTCTTTTTATTGCTTCTCCCATTAAGCCAGAAATTGGCAGAACCTCAATGTTTTTAGCACCCTTAATTTTATTATTGTTGTCAATTGTATCGGTAATAACAAGATTTTTGATTACAGAATTTTTAATTTTTTTTACAGCCTCACCACTTAATACTCCATGTGTGATGTAAACATAAACTTCTTTCGCACCTCTATCTTTAAGCGCTTTTGCAGCGTTTACTATTGTCCCGCCTGAATCAATAATATCATCAACGATTACACAGGTTTTTCCTTTAACATCTCCTATCACATTCATTACTTGTGATTGACCTGGCTTTGGTCTTCTCTTATCAACAATTGCAAGTCCTACATTTAATAGTTTTCCTAAAGCTCTAGCTCTTTCAGTTCCACCCACATCTGGTGCAACACAAATAATATTTTTATTTTTTATTTTTTTCTTTGCGTGTCTTGCAAAAATTGGAGTTGCAAATAAGTTATCAACAGGAATATCAAAAAAACCTTGAATTTGACCAGCATGTAAATCAACTGTTACTACTCTATCTGCACCCGCTTTTGTAATTAGATTTGATACAAGTTTTGCTGAAATAGAAGTTCTTGGAACAACCTTTCTATCTTGTCTAGCATATCCAAAGTACGGAATGACGGCTGTAATATTTTTCGCAGAAGATCTTTTTAATGCATCTATGCAAAGCAAAAGCTCCATTAGATTATCATTAGCAGGCGATGAAATTGACTGAATAATAAAAATACTGTTTCCTCTTATATTTTCATTAATTTCAACATAAATTTCACCATCAGAAAAATTTCTGATGCTAGAATTTACCAATTTAGATTTTAAATATTTCGCAATATTTTTACTAAGAGGCTTATTGCTGTTACCGGATAATAATTTCATTAAAAAACCTAATTAAGCATAATTATTGATATATTTCTACCATAATCATCATGATTTAATTTTAAAGCTCTTCTTGCACTAAAAAATTTATTTGTTTTATCAAAAGTATCAATTCTTAAAATATCTATATTTTTAATCTTAATAGTTTTAAGCGATGAATATATATACTTAGTTAAATCAAAGTATAATCTATTTTTTTTATTCTTAAAAAATATATAATTTTTTTTATCTTTTTTAATAAACTTTCTTTTAAAATCCTGTTTAACCTCATAATTTTTTTGAGAAATAGATGGACCTATAGCAGCTGTAATATTTTCTAATTTACACCCTTTTTTGATCATAAACTTGATTACTTTACCAATAATGCCTTTAAACGCTCCTTTCCACCCAGCATGAATTGCAGCTATCATCTTCATTTTGTCTTCATAAATTAGTATTGGAGCACAATCAGCAGTAAGAACGCCTATTGGAAAATTTTTTTTATTAGTAATTATAGCATCAACCTTAGGTTTCTCTTTGTTGTTATATGCCTTGTCAATGAAAACAAACTTATTGCTATGTATCTGATGAACTAAAAAAATATTTTGTGCTTTTTTACTAATTTTTTTTCTAACTATTTGTAAGTTTTTTTTGATATTTTTCTTATTATCTTTTGAGCCTGGGCCACAATTTAAACTTTTGTAAATATTTTTAGAGTGACCACCAACACTATTAAAAAAGCAATGTTTTAGGTCTTTTATTTTTGCTAATTTTTTTGATCTAATCAATTTCAAACCCTGTTTTAAATTTATTTTTTTTCTTTTTTATTAACATTACTTTAAATAGTTCACCCATTTGTTTTTCATCAATAAGTCTTCTTATTCTATAAAATAAATCTGATTTTTCAGAAAAAGTTAAATTTTCACTTATAATCTCAGCTCTTTGAACTATCCCCATACTTGTCAAAAATTTCTTATGGTTGCTAATTATAGAACTTAATTCATCGAATTGATTAGTAAATTTTTTAAATAAATCGAAGTTAATATTGTATGTTATGTCAGTTTCTCCAATATTTTCTAAAATATTAGAATATTTGTGATTTTTGATAGCCTGCAAAGTTTCACGCATTTTAATATCTAAATAGCCATAATCAATTATTAATATTCCTCCATCATTTTTTTTTATTAAGTTACAAATATTTTTTAAATATTCAAATGAACCTGGTGAGTATTCAATAATTTCTTGTTCTTTTGAAATAGCAAAATTTAAATTTTGCTCAATTTTTTTTATATCCGTTGGCTGATCTTTAAATTCAGCTTTTCCTTCTTCATTAAAATTAACAAATCTTTCAACCCAACCTTCTTTTTTTTTAAAAAACTGCTTAATAGGAAGTGCATCAAAAAATTCATTAGCTAAAAAAATAGTTGGATAGGAATTATTAGTATTTATATCCTCAATCCAAATTATGTTTTCAGACTTTAAACTTAATTTTTGTTTTTTTTTCAATAGTTCACTTTTTTCATGAATTTGAAAATTACAGTTAAGAAAACATTCTGGAAAATTTTTTAATGTTTCAATTATAACCTTCATCATTTCACCATTTCCAGCTCCAAATTCTAATAGGTTAAATTTTTTTGGTGATCCTAGACTTTTCCAAAAGGTCACTATCCAGATTGCTATTATTTCTGAAAAAACTCTTGTAATATTTGGGGCAGTAATAAAATCTCCTTCTTTTCCAAAAGGATTTTTTTTCATATAGTATCCATTAACTTTGTCGTAAAGAGCGAATTCTATAAATTGATCTAACGGTAAATCTCTATTATTTGTTTTCATTTTTAAGGTAAAAGATAGCCGTTCCAATAGAAGCAAATACTAAACTAATTATTTGGCCCATAGTTAAACTCAAAATTAAAAAACCTATTTGTTCATCTGGAACTCTGAAAAACTCAACAAAGAATCTAAATATAGAATAAAAAATTAAAAATAATCCTGAAATTAAACCAGGTTTGTTTAAATAGTTTTTATTTGTAAAATAAATTAATATTATAAACAAAATTAAGCCTTCTAAAATTGCTTCATATAATTGTGATGGGTGTCTGGATAAATTATCTACTTTGATAAAAATTACGGACCAAGGAACTTCTGAGACTGTTCCATAAAGTTCTGAATTTATAAAATTAGCCAATCTACCAAAAAAAATTCCAACTGGAGCAACCAATGATACCTGGTCTAAATAAAAAAATGGATTTTGATTATTTTTTTTTGCAAAAATATAACTTGAAACAATTACACCTAATAATCCTCCATGAAACGACATCCCACCTTGCCAAATTTTAAAAATATCTAAAAAATTATCTAAGTAATATGAAAAATTGTAAAATACGATGTAACCTATTCTTCCACCTAAAATTACTCCAATGATAAGGTAAGTAATATAGTCATCAAATTTTTCACTTATATCTGATTTTTTGATGAATATTTTTTTGCATAAGATCCAGCCAATTACAATTCCTAAAATGTAAGCTAATGAATACCATCTAATTTCAAATGACATGATTTGAAAAGCAACTGGGTCAAAATTATTGATGAACATTTTAAATATTACTTATAATGTATATCTTAAATATGAAAAATTCTAAATTTTTAATTGATAAACTTGGTAAACTCTTTGAACAAGGTATTATTTCTTCAAAAGATCTTACTTCAGAACTATTTAATATTTTAAAATCTAAAAGAGATGAAATTGTTTTTAAGATGAAAATTGTTAGCAAAGATGAATTTGATGTATTATCTAAACGGGTCGAAAATTTAGAAAATAAAATAAAAAAATTAGAGACTAAGAAGAAAACTAAACGGGCAAAAAAATCTTAACACTTAGTCCATTCATTTTAGATTTATCAAGAACGATATTTCCACCATGGGATCTAACGATATCTGATGCTATGGATAATCCAAGACCAACACTTGATTTTGAGTCTGCTCTTCCTTTATCTATTTTGTAGAATGGTTTAAACACATTTTCATATTCTTCTTTAGGTATCCCAAAACCATCATCGTCGATTATAATAAATATATTTGTATTTTCTTTATTCAATTTTATTTGAACTTTGTTCCCATATTTTAATGCATTATCAATTATATTATTTAAACATCGGTTAATTAAATTTTTTCTACCATTGATGTAAATTCTAGGGAGTAAATTTTTTTGAATATTTTCATTATTATACTTGATAACAATTTCTTCTATTAATTCTGACAAGTTGAACATTTCATCTTTTTCAACATAAGATGAGCTTGTAAATTGAAGATATTCATTAAGCATTTTTTCCATTTCGTTAATATCTTCTGCTAATTTTGTAGCTAAATCTTTATCTTTGATAAAAGCTATTTGAAGCTTCATTCTAGTGAGTGGTGTTCTTAAATCATGGCTTATACCAGATAGCATTTCAGTTCTTTGATTTAAATGTCGAAGTATTCTCTTTCTCATTTTATCAAATTCGTGTCCTGCTTGTCTGATTTCTAATGCCCCAGATGGTTTGAACTCTTCTATGTCCTTACCTTTACCAAATCTCTCTGCTGCTCGGGCAAGATTAGTAATTGGTCTAGTTTGATTTTTTAAAAATATTAATGAAATTATGACCATTATGATTGCAGGAACGGTAATCCAGAGTGCAAATATTCTTGCTGATGAACTAGTAACCCTGTCTCTAGGTACTAAAAATTTAAAGTATCCATCTTGATATTTTATTCTTAAGTCAATTAATTCTTTATAACTGGTAGTATCAAACCAAAATTCTTCTGTACCAAAGCTTGATTTCAGTTCTCGTCGAAGTGTTCTATCAATGGGACTAAACCATCTTTCAGTATATTTATTTTCTAAATTTTTATTTTTAACAAGTTCTATGTTTAGATCTATGAATAAAGAAAATAGATTTTTTAATTCGTCTTTATTTGTTTCTTCGTTACCATAAACCTCAACAAACAAATTAATTTCATTAATTAATGCTCTAGTCATTCCTTTATTAGTTTTAATCCAAAGACTGTCAAAAAATACTATTGTTATAACTAATTGAAGAACCAACACTGGTACTGCAACAATTAAAAGAGCTCTGTAAAATAATCTTTTAGGAAGTATATCTTTTAAAAAGTTACTCAATCCAGAGAACATACCCAGCACCTCTTATTGTTTGTAAAAATTTTGGATTCTTAGGATCTATTTCAATTTTTTTTCTTAATCTTGTAATAATTACGTCTATAGATCTCTCTTTATCAAGTTCAATTAACTGACCAATATCCTCCCTTGAAAATGTTTTGCCAGGATTATTAATCATTTTTTCTAAAATTATTTTTTCTGTATTATTAATTTTAAATTCCTTATCGTTCTTGAGTATCAAAAGTTTATTCAGATCTATTTTAACATTTGCAAATTCAATAATTCTGACCTGTTCAGTTTTTAAAGTTTTGTCTAAAATATTTTTAATTCTTAAAATTAGCTCTTTTGGTTCAAATGGTTTTGGCAAATAATCATCTGCTCCAGTCTCTAGACCCTCAACTCTTTCATTTGCTTCTCCTTTAGCAGTCAAAAGGATAATAGGGGTATCTAATTTTTTTTTATGATCTTTAATAAATTCTAAACCATTTTTTCCAGGCATCATTATATCTAAAATAATTAAATCAAATTTAATGATGCTAATTTTTTCTGATGCATCTTCAGCACTATCCGCAGTTGTGACTAAAAAATTATTTTCATTCAAGTATTTTTTGACCAATGATCTTATTCCATCATCATCATCAACAACCAGGATATGAGCAATAAATTTATCCATTAATAATTTTACTTAATACATTATCAAAGTTAATCACTTCCTCTGAACTTGAATTAAGTAATGCGTTATAAATCCTTTTTTTTTGTAAATCGAAAATTTCGTTAAATATCTTTTTTCCTTTTTCATTCAAAAAAACATGTTTTACTCTTGTATCTTGATCGTCTTTTTTAAAAATTATAATTTCTAATTTGATTAAATCTTTAAGCACTCTGTTTAGGCTTTGTTTTGTTACTTTTAATCGTTTTAATAGCTCGGAAATTGAAATACCTTGATACATCGATAATAGGTGGATAACTTTATGATGAGCTAAACCAATAGAATATCTATCTAATACCTTTTTTGCGTCTGAAAATGTTTCTCTGTAGCTTACAAATAATTTCTCAATTAAATCTTTTAGCTGTTCATCTTTTAAATATAAAAGTTCTTTCATTATAGGTAAGTTATATTGACATATTAAAGATACAAAGATAATTTTCACTTATAATTTAAAAAATTTCATACATGGTACCGTACGATAAAAGAACTGGAAAAATTTGGTATAATAGTGAGCTAGTTGATTGGGCTGACGCTAAGATACATGTTTTAAATCATGGACTTCACTATGCCAGTTGTGTTTTTGAAGGAGAGAGAGTTTACGATGGCTCAATATTTAAATTAGAGGAGCATACTTCAAGACTTTTTTATTCAGCAAAAAGAATGGGTATGACAATTCCTTATTCAGAAAAAGAAATCAATGATGCCTGTAATAAAATTATTTCAGTTCAAAATGTAGAAAATGGTTATGTAAGACCTACTATTTGGAGAGGAAGTGAAATGATGGCAATTTCTGCTCAACAAACAAAAATTCATGTTGCTATTGCTACTTGGGAATGGGGTTCTTATTTTGATCCAAAACTTAAAGTAGAAGGCATAAAACTAAATATTTCAAATTGGCGAAGACCAGCTCCAAATACAATTCCTTGGGATACTAAAGCTTCTGGTCTTTACATGATCTGCACCTTATCAAAGCATGAAGCAGAAAAAGAAGGGTACACAGACTCTTTAATGTTAGATCACGATGGAAATGTTGCAGAAGCAACTGGAGCAAATATTTTTTTCAAAGATAAAAATGGAGAAATTCACACACCTATTCCAGACTCCTTTTTGGACGGAATAACAAGAAGAACAGTAATCGAGATAGCAAAATCCAAAGGTATAAAAGTTCATGAAAGAAAAATAAATCCATCAGAACTTTCAAGTTTTGTTGGATGCTTTCTAACTGGGACAGCTGCAGAAGTCACACCAGTGTCTTGTATTGCAGAAAATCAATTTAAAGTTTGTGAAACTATAATTGATTTAAATGAAAGTTATCAAGCTTTAGTAAGAAAGAAAAAAGCCGCTTAATCTTTGTTGTCTTCTGATATTGCGTGATCTATTCCCTTACGCATGTAATCGTAACCAGTAAAAAGAGTTAAAAATGCAGAAAGCCAAAGAAGAATAATTCCAATTGTTTGAGCATTATAATCTTGAAAGTTTATAATCTTATTTCCTGTATCCCCCGAAAGTAAAAAAGCTATTGATACCATCTGCAAAACAGTTTTTAATTTTGCAAGATTTGATACTGGAAGTTTTATTTGTCCTTTAGCCAAAAACTCTCTTAAACCAGAAATTAATATTTCTCGAGTAAGAATAATTATTGCAGCAATAACCTCATAATGTCTAATGGTGCCATCCATTACTAATAAAATCAAAGCTGTGGCAACAATAATTTTATCTGCAATTGGGTCTAATAATTCACCTAATTTAGATTCTTCTCCAAGCATACGTGCCAACATTCCATCTAAAAAATCAGTGAAAGATGCCACTATAAATAATATTAATGCAGTTAAATCCCCATAAAAACCAGGAAGATAAAAGGCCAAGACAAAGAAGGGGACAATTATTATCCGTCCAATTGTTAATATGTTTGGAATTTTTTTAAGCATAATTATTCGTGAAAGAAGTTATATATCTTTTTTGCAACTTTTTCCTCAACACCTTCTACAGACTTTATTTCATCAAAACTAGCAGACTCAACAGATCTTGCAGAACCAAAATGGTTTAATAATGCCCTTTTTCTAACAGCTCCAATACCGTCTATTTGATCTAACAACGATTTTGATAATCCTTTTGCTCTTTTGGCTCTATGTGAGGTAATTGCAAATCTATGTGCTTCATCTCTAAGTCTTTGCATGAAGAATAAAGTTGGATCATTTTTTTCAAATTTGTAACTTTTACCATTATAGAAGAACGTTTCATCTCCACTATTTCTAAATTTACCTTTAGCAATAGCTATCATTGGAAGATCATGAAGACCCAATTCATCTAATACCTCTTTAGCTGAGGAATACTGTCCTTTTCCACCGTCAATTAGAATTAAATCTGGAAGTGTTAAATAATTTCCTTTTTCTAAAATTGCCCTTTTAAACCTTCTAGATAAAACTTCTTTAAGCATAGCAAAATCATCTTGTTCAGTTCCTTTTATTTTAATATCAAATTTTCGATATCTCTTTTTAATGAAACCCTCATTTCCAAAAGTGACCATGGCTCCAACACTATTTGTTCCTGAAATATGACTGTTGTCATACACTTCAACTAAGTTGATTGTACTCTTTAGATTAAATTTTTTAGCAACCCCCTCAAATAAATTTTTGTTATTATTTGTTTCATAAAGCTTTCTGTTTAATGACTCTTTTGCATTTTTTTCAGCCATTGCCACCACTTTTGCTTTTGTTCCTTTTTTAGCTGTATTGATGGAAATAGTATTTCCTTCTTTTTTACTCAAGGTTTCTTCTATTAGTTTCTTGTCTTTTATATCACTGTTGATAATGACTAACTTAGGTACAGTTTTATTTTCATAAAATTGCATTAAGAATGAAGACATAATTTCTGATACATCTTGATCAGGATCATGTTTAGGAAAGTAAGCTTGATTACCCCAATTTTGTTTTGATCTATAAAAAAACACCTGAATACAAGCTTTGCCAGATTCTTTGTATCCAGCAATTACATCAGCATCAACTAGATTAGCTTCATTAATTCTTTGAGAGGATTGAATTATATTTAAAGATTTTATTCTGTCCCTATAAATTGAAGCTTTTTCAAAATCAAGTTCGTCACTAGCAGCTTCCATTTCTTTAGAAAGATTTTTTTGTATATCTCTTGATTTGCCTGATACAAATTGAATTGCTTGATCTACTGTTTTTTTATAATCAGATTTATCTATGTAGCCTACACAAGGACCTGAGCATCTTTTTATTTGATAAAGTATACATGGTCTTTTTCTATTTTTAAAAGTTCCATCATCACAAACTCTTAATTGAAATATTTTTTGAAGCATTTTAATTGTCCAATTAGCAGTTCCTGCAGACGCAAAAGGGCCAAAATAAAATCCTTCTTTTTCTTTTTTACCTCTATGCTTCATTACTCTAGGCCATTGTTCCTTCTCACCAATAAATATGAAAGGAAATGATTTATCGTCTTTAAGTAAAATATTAAATTTTGG
>JAYOZQ010000018.1:0-1297 GCA_038154225.1 Candidatus Pelagibacter sp. | reverse complement strand
AGCTCTTTTTTTATTACTTCTTTTCCAAGTTCAGAGCTTTTCATGACTTCTTTTTTTGGTAATTTGAATACCAACAGAGGTACATTCTTTTAATATCTCAAGTTTTTCAATTTGAAGCATTATTTTACCAATACGTTTGTCTTTAAACAAAATATCAAAAACATCTTCTGCCAGAGTTTCTAAAAAGTTGTAGTGCTTATTTTTGGTAAGTTTTTTAATCAATTTTACAACTTGCCCATAATTTACAATAGATTTGATATCTTTATCACTGGTTGGTTTTTTATCCTCGTAATCAATCTCAAGGCTAAATTTAACTTTTTGAGGTTTCTCTTTTTCAAATTCGTAATAGCCAAGTTTTAAATCTAAGGTTAGTTCTTTAATAAGAATTTTTTTTTCGTAATTAAAAAGACTTTTATTTTTATCTAATTTTACAACTTTTAAATTACTTTTTTTCATTCTTTACCTATCACATCTGGAGTTTGCCAGTTTAAATTTTGTCCACTATCTATAGCCAAAACTTGACCAGTAATAGATCTATTTTTAATAAAAAAGTCAACAGCATTACATATTTGATCAACATCTACTTGTCTTTTTAAAGGGGTTGCTAAATATTGTTTTTTGAAGTGTTTATCAGTTTGTCTTTGATTTTTAATTGTTGGACCTGGGGCTATTCCATTCACTCTGACATTTGGAGCCAAACTCATAGCACTTGTTTTTGTTAAAGTATAAAGACCAGTTTTACTAATAGTGTAAGAAAAAAAATAAGGAGTGAGCTTGAATACTCTTTGATCAATAATATTAATAATATTGTTATTCTTGCCTTTGATATTTTTTGCAAATTCTTTAGACAGTAAAGCGGGTGTTCTTAAATTTGTTCTTAAATGTTTCCCCCAACTATCTGTTGTGAAATTTTCCAATTTATCATTTTCAAAAAGGGATGCATTGTTAATTAAACAATCAAAATATTTTAATTTAGATTTTGCAAATTTAACTATCTTATTTACATCTGTTTCTTTACTTAAGTCTCCTTTGACCAAGTAAATCTTAGCACCATTTTTTTCTAATTCTTTTTTTAAGCTTTCTGCTTTTGATTTTGATTTATTATAATGAATTAATATTTCTTTATTTGGTCCAGATAGTTTTCTTGCAATTGCAGCACCCATTCTGGTGGCACCACCAGTTATAATTATTTTGTTTGCTTCCATTTTTTCTTTCCTTTTTGTGCTCTAGTACCTGGCAAACCCATAGTTGATCTTCCTTTTGGATATATTTTATTATTGGAACTATATTTTTTTAC
>JAYOZQ010000017.1:0-11993 GCA_038154225.1 Candidatus Pelagibacter sp. | reverse complement strand
ATTAGAGCATTATGTAAATATTTATTTAAATTAGATGAAAATCAAATTTCAAAATTGGAAATACCAACAGGAAATCCATTATTAATTACTTTAGATGGCAATAAGAAAATTACTGATTGTAAATACTTGGATCATGAAAGAGCTAAAGATCTTGTAGTTTTTTAAAAGTTTTGAGATCTGTTAAATGATAAAAATCATTATTAGTCTCGAAACCATATAGTTCTTTTTTCTCAATTAAATCGTTCCACAAATTGTTTATTGAAAATTTTTCAGTTTTATAATTAGAAAGAAGTTTTTTATTTAATATTTGACAACCTGTATAAATAAATTTTCTATCATTATTTTTTATAATTAAATTATCTTTAAGATCAAAATCACCATTTAAATTTTTATCAAAACTTAAATCTTTGTTAACAAGCAAAAGTATGTTTTTTAGTTGTTTGGAAAAATAGAATTTTTCCATCTCAATAATTTCTTTAGAGTAATTTTTTTTCCAAATTGTATCTGGATTAAATATTAAAACATCATCTTCTTTTGTTTGGTTTAGCATATTTTTGATACCACCACCTGTATCAAGAATATTTTTACCATCCTCAATAATTGATATTTTAGGTTTAAAATTTTTTTTATTTATAAAATTATGAATTTGATCTTTTAGATAAAAAGTATTGATAAAAATCTCTTTTATATCCAAACTTTCAATTAAATTAATGCAAGTTTCAAGCACTGAAACATTGTTCAGTTCAATTAATGGTTTTGGAGTATCTAGAGTTAATGGATTTAATCTTTTTCCAAACCCTGCACACAAAATTAGAGCAGTATTAATTTTCATCTGACTTGGTTACAAATTTAGGAAAACTAGATGCTAATAACAACTTCAAATTATATAATTCTTTGTTTTTGTTCATTCTATTATCTATCATCTTCCATGCATATGGAATGAGCTTTAAGTATTTTTTTTTCTTATCTCTTTCAGCTAACCTCATAAATATACCAATAATCTTTAAGTTTCTAAGAACTGATAAAATATCAAAATCATTTTTAAATTTTTTTGGATGAATGTTTTTGTTAGTTTTTAAGTAATAATTATAAACTTTATCTTTTAAAGAATTAGATGTTTTATACCTAACATCATCTATCAAAGAAGCTAAATCATAAGCTCTGTTACCAATAAGAGCATCTTGATTATCAATTAAGCCAATCTGATTTTTTGAATTTATAATTAGGTTTGAAACATGGAAATCTCTATGAACAAAAGTATCGTTTTTAAAATTTAATTTTGACAATAAAAGCTTGATCTCTTTATTAAATTTATCTTTGAATAGATAAATTTTTTTTTTATTCAATTTTTTTGGAACATACCAATCATTAAATAATTTTGTCTCATCAAATAAAACTTTATTGTTATAATTCTTAATCTTATAAAATTTATTATTAAAATTTTTTACTTTTTTATCTTTTATTTTTTGAATTTTATTCAAAACATTAATTGCTTTTTTTAATATCAAATAATGATTTTTTTTATTTTTTATAAATGTTTGATAAATTGTTTTGTTTCCTAAATCTTGTATCTCAATATAGTTATTTCTATAATTTTGACTTAACAATTTAGGAGCAATGATATTATTTTTGATTAAGATTTTATTAATTGAGTCGTAAATTAATAAATTTTTAATTTTTTCTATATTGGCAAATACGATAATTGAATTCTTTTTGGTGTTTCTATAAAATTTTCTAATAGATGCATCTCCTTTAATTTCCTTAAAATCTTTTGAAAATTTCATACTAAAACATTAATCTAAACCAACAATTTTAACAGATCTATTATTTAATTCATTTTCGTAGTTAAATATTAAATCTATAGTCTTATTTAATTTTTCTTTATTAATTAATTGAGGCCACTCTATTAGAGTTATTACATTTTTATTATTTTCAAATATATCCAAATTTTTTAGTTCTGATTTGTCTTTTAATCTAAACAGATCATAATGTTTTATACTAAGATCATCTACATCATACTCATTGAGTAAATTAAATGTTGGACTTGTTACTTCACTAATTTGTAAATTTTTTTTTATTTGAAATTGATTTATCAAATATTTTACAAAGGTAGTTTTACCCACTCCCATTTCTCCATATAAAAAAATTATTTCTCCACCTTTTAGATAATTTGATAGCTCTTTAGCTAATTCTTTGGTCGTCTCTTCTGAAGATATATCTATTATGCTATTTTTAATAGCGATAGGCATCTGGTTTGAATGGACCTTCGGTTCCAACACTTATGTAATCTGCTTGTTCTTTGGATAATTTAGTAAGTTTAGCACCTACTTTTTTTAAATGAAGAGTGGCTAC
This sequence comes from Candidatus Pelagibacter sp., assembly GCA_038154225.1. Lineage (GTDB taxonomy): Bacteria > Pseudomonadota > Alphaproteobacteria > Pelagibacterales > Pelagibacteraceae > Pelagibacter. The sequence goes on along the minus strand of JAYOZQ010000017.1, from coordinate 9,641 downwards.
TTTTTCATCTAAATGTTTAGGAAGCACATAAACTTTATTTTCATAATTTTTATGATTATTCCAAAGTTCAATCTGAGCTATTACTTGGTTTGTAAATGAGGCACTCATAACAAAACTTGGATGTCCAGTTGCACAACCTAAATTAACCAATCTTCCCTCTGCTAATAGAATAATTCTTTTTTTGCTTGGTAGCTCTATTTCATGGACCTGTGGTTTTACTTCTGTCCATTTATAATTTTTTAAAGCTTCAACTTGAATTTCATTATCAAAGTGACCGATATTACATAGAATTGCTCTATCTTTCATGTCTCTCATATGATCAGCAGTAACAATATCTTTATTTCCTGTGGCTGTTACAACAATATCAGCTCTGCTAATTGCTTCTTCCATTAAAACAACTTCGTAACCTTCCATTGCAGCCTGTAACGCACAGATTGGATCCGCCTCGGTTACTAATACTCTCGCTCCACTTTGTCTTAGTGATGCAGCACTTCCTTTACCAACATCTCCAAAACCAGCTACGATTGCAATTTTTCCTGACATCATTACATCTGTTGCTCTTCTAATTCCATCTACCAAACTTTCTCTGCAACCATACAAATTATCAAATTTTGATTTAGTAACTGAGTCGTTAACATTAATTGCTGGCACCAAAAGAGAATTATCTTTTTCCATTTTGTTTAAAGCTTTTATTCCAGTAGTAGTTTCTTCAGAAACTCCTTTTATATCTTTCATTAAATCTTTATATTCATTATGCATAATTGCAGTTAAATCACCGCCATCATCTAAAAGCATGTTTGGTTTCCAATCAGGTTTGCCAACTATAGTTTGCTTAATACACCAAAGATATTCTTCCTCTGTCTCGCCTTTCCATGCATAAACAGGTATTCCAGCTTTTGCAATTGCTGCTGCAGCATGATCTTGAGTTGAAAAAATATTACATGAAGACCATCTCACCTCTGCTCCTAGAGCAACTAATGTTTCTATCAAAACAGCTGTTTGGATAGTCATATGTAAACAACCAATAATTCTTGCGCCTTTTAAAGGTTTAGTCTCTGAATATTCTTCTCTTAATGCCATTAATCCTGGCATTTCACTTTCTGCTATAGATATCTCTTTTCTACCAAACTCAGCTGATGATATATCTTTAACTTTGTAATCTTCCATGAAAAAGTTTTATACAGTTAACCAATGACAAATCAAGCTAAGATTAAACACTTGGAAACCTTATTTCTACAATTGCACCTTCTCTATCCAATCGATTTGATGCTACAATTTCACCATCATGAAGATCGACTAAATTTTTAACAATATTTAGTCCAAGACCTGAGTGTTCTCCAAATTTATCTGGTCTATTGCTATAAAATCTTTTGAAAATTTTTGAAGTATCTTTTTCTTTAAATCCTTGCCCATCATCAATAATCTTTACCAAGATTTCTTTATCTGCAGTATTTGATATATTTACATAAATATTTTCACCCTCTTTACAAAATGAAATTGAATTATCTAATAAGTTAGCAATTATTTGCTCAATCCTGTTTTCAATGCCATTTATAGTATAATTTTTGTTACCATTATTTTCATAGTTGATTTTGATATTTTTTTTAAGTTTTTGAATACTATTATAGTCCTCTACAACAGATTGAATAATTGGCTCTATATTAATTTTTTTCATCTTTTCTTTACTAAGGGCCACTTCATCTTTTAGCATCTGCGAATAATCAGTTATAAGTCTTTCAATTCTTAAGACATCGTGACTAAGAATATTTAATAATTTCAATCTTTGTTCAGAGCTATTAGTATCTTGTAATATTTCTGAGGCACTTTTAAGGGATGCCAATGGATTTCTTATTTCGTGGACTAGATCTGTAGAAAAATTCTCTGCATGAGCAACTCTTTTTTGAAGTTCAATTGTCATATCATCCAATGATTTTGATAAAAGTCCTAATTCATCATTACGACTTTTTAAATTTTCAATATTTGTTTTAGTCTGGCTTTTTTCTTTAATTACTTTTGTGTAGCTTACAAGATTTTGAATTGGTCTTATAAAATATCTACTCAATACAAAAGAAAAAATTAAAATTACAAAACCTACAGCAATTGCTGTTCTAAGGACAAAGGCTTTTCTCTCATCGGTAGCTATTTTGATATCATTAGCATTTTCTGTAATAGCTATATATCCAATATTTAAATCATCTTTAATTACATTTTTAATTGTAATTAATTTAAATTGATTAAGATCTTCCTGTATGAATGTATAGGAGGTTCCATAATTATCAGAATTTAGATAATCTTTTAAAACTTTTTCAAAAGAAAAATCTTTTTTTTCAGATAAATCTATATTTTCATTTTTATCATTCTTCTCATTTTCATTATTATTTAAACTTTCAAATTCAATTTCATCTAATCTCGTAGAGAAAGATCTTGGATCCAGATCTAATGTGTCTGTGTCTCCTATAAGATTATAATCATTATCAAAAAATATTACCCTATCTAGGTTTTGAAATATAAATCGTGTTGAAAATAAAAACTTTCTTATATCCTCAACATCAAATTTTACATCTAGTCTTAAAAGAGTATTAATAGTGTTATCAATTACATTTACGTGTTTTACTGATTTTTTTTTAATTAGATTGGGTTGAACGTTGTTTAGATAAATAAATGTAAATAAACTAATAATTGTAAAAATTATAAAATTTATAAATAAAAATTTTTTTAATATAGATAGACTTTTTAAGTATTTACTAAACATTAGCTAACATTCCATCTATATCCACTACCATATCTAGTTTCAATAGCTGAAAAATCAGGGTCTACTTTTTTAAATTTTTTACGAATTCTTTTAACATGACTATCAATAGTTCTATCCTCAATGTCAGTGTCTTCTCTATAAGCAATGTCCATTAACTGAGCCCGTTCCTTAATAATTCCAGGTCTTTTTGCTAACTCTTTAACAATTAAAAATTCTGTTGTGGTCAGTTTATCTGGAAGTTGTTTATTATTCCACTCACATTCAAGTTGAGATGGATCTAATTTTAATCTTCCATGTGATATTAAACTTTTGTTTTCCTCTAAAATATTATTTGAGTCTTTCTTTCTTAATTGAACTCTAATTCTCTCAATCAAAACTTTAATTGAAAAACCTCCAGATTTTTTTACAAAATCGTCTGCTCCTAATTTCAATCCTAATAATTCATCAATCTCATCATCTTTAGATGTCAAAAAAATTACTGGTAATGATGTTTTTTTTCTAAGTTTTTTTAGTAACTCCTCCCCATCCATTTTAGGCATCTTGATATCGACTACTGCTAAATCAGGAGGTGTTCTTGTTAAACCAATTAATGCACTTTCACCATCAATATAAGTTTGAACTTTAAAACCTTCTTTCTCTAAGGCGATACTCAAGCTAGTTAGGATATTTCTATCATCATCTATTAACGCTATAGTTTGTTTGTGCATCCCTTATATAAAAATACTAAATTGTTCTAAATTGGGCAATATAATTAAATTAATGAAGCATTCCCCAATTATCTCCAACATTAACATCAACAGTAAGTGGAGTTGAAAATGAATGGTAATCGCTTTGAGCAACACTGGTCATTTCTTCTTTGATTAATTTAATCATTATTTTTTCATCTTTTTTTGGTACTTCAAATATTAACTCATCATGAATTTGTAAAAGCATTTTAGATTTAATATTTTTTTGTTCTAATAATTTTTTATCCAATCTAATCATTGCTAAGCGCATAATTTCTGATGCTGATCCTTGTATAGGAGCATTAATTGCAGCCCTTTCTTGAAAATTTCTGACATTAAAATTTTTATCATTAATTCCATTGAAGTGAGAACGCCTACCAAAAATATTATTTACATAGCCACTTTTTCTACAAAACTTAATTGTATTGTCCATGTATACTTTTATCTCTGGGAATTTAGCAAAGTAAGCATTTAAAAATTCTTCTGCCTCATAATTTGAAACATTAATTTGCTTTGCTAAACCATACTGTGAAATTCCATAAATAATTCCAAAATTAATTGCTTTAGCTTTTCTTCGATGATCTTGATTTACTTTTTTAATATCAATATTAAAAATCTGACTTGCTGTTAAAGAGTGGATGTCTTCATTATTTTTAAATGCTTTTTTGAGCTCTTTAACATCTGCAAGATCTGCTAAAATTCTCATTTCAATTTGATTGTAATCTGCTGAAATTAATAAATGATCTTTTTTAGCAGCAAAAGCTTTTCTAATATCTTTTCCATCTTCTGACTTAATTGGAATATTTTGTAAATTTGGATCACTGGATGCTAATCTGCCAGTTGTAGTAGCTGCTAATAAAAAAGAAGTGTGTACTCTTTTCGTTGTAGGATTAATATGTTCTGGAAGGGAGTCTGAGTAAGTATTTTTTAACTTTGATACTTGTCTCCAGTCTAAAATTAGTTGTGGAAATTCATGCCCTTTAAAAGCTAAATCCTCTAAAACACTTGCACTTGTTGCAAAACTTCCCTTTTTAGTTTTTTTTAAACCTGCAATTTTAAGATCATTATAGATTATTTCTCCTAATTGCTTTGGCGAAGCAATGTTAAATTCCTTTTTGGAAATTTTAAAAACTTTTTTTTCTAAGTTTTTAATTTTTTTTTCAAATTTCAAAGAAAGTGATTTTAGAAATTTACTATCTACTTCAATTCCTTCCATTTCCATAAAAGCAAGAATTTTTATTAATGGTTTTTCAAATATTTCATAAATATTAACCATTTTTTCTGACTTCAAATTTTTAATAAGTTTTTTGTATAATCTAAAAGTTATATCGGCATCTTCAGCAGCATAATCTTTAGCTTTATCAATCTCTACATCGCTAAAATTTATCTCTTTTTTTCCAGTTCCAACAATCTCTTTAAAAGAAATTGTTTTGTGGCCTAAATGAATTTCAGATAGTGTGTCCATGTTGTGTCTATTTTTTCCAGCATCCAATACATATGACATAAGCATTGTATCTTCCATTGATGAAATTGTTATTCCCTGTTTATATAAAACTATAAAATCAAACTTAATATTTTGACCAATCTTTTTAACACTAGGGTCTTCTAATAAAGGTTTTAGTTTTTTTATGACAATGTTTTTATCAATACATTTTGATGATTTATGTCCAATTGGAATATAACAAGCTTTACCAATCTTAGAACATAAAGAAACACCTACTAAATCTGCTTGATGAGGATCTAAAGAATTTGTTTCGGTATCTACCGCAACCTCTCCTGCTTCTTCAGCTTCTTTTATCCATTCATCAATTTCGTCAGAATTTTTTATTAAATGATAATTTTTGTTATTAATTGTCTGCTGCTTCTCTGGTGATTTTGACTCATTGGGTGTACCTGATAATTTAGGTTCACCATATGCAGAAATGACTGAACTTAAAAGTCGGTTAAACTCCATCTCTCTTAAAAATGCATAGAGCTTATCTTTGTCTATTTCTTTTAACTTAAATTCATCTAACTCTCTATCAATTGGAGCATCTTTCATTAAAGTTACAAGTTGTTTGCTAATTAATGCTTTGTCTTTATTTTCAATCAAAGTTTCTCTTCTTTTGTTTTGTTTTATTTCACCAGCTGATTTTAAAAGTTTTTCTAAAGTTCCATACTTATTGATTAATTCTGCAGCCGTTTTAACACCAATGCCTGGTACACCTGGAACGTTATCACTGCTATCACCAGCAAGAGATTGTACGTCTATTACTTTTGAAGCATCCACTCCAAATTTTGTTTGGATGTCTTCTTCTGAAATAAATTTATTTTTCATAGGGTCAAAAATACGAACCCCTTTTTTATATAATTGCATCAAATCTTTATCTGATGAAACGATAGTAACTTTAGCACCTTTCTTGAGTATTTTTTCAACGTATGTTGCAATTAAATCATCTGCTTCATAGTTGGGTAAATCTACTGAGGGTAAATTAAAAGCTAATACTGATTTTCTGATATACTCAAATTGAGGCGCCAAATCATCAGGAGCTTCTGAACGATTGGCTTTATAATCACTATAAATATCATTTCTAAATGTCTTTCTTGCAGAGTCAAAAATTACTGCAAAATGAGTTGGTTTTTGTAAATTTTGATCAGATTTTGAATCTTCAAGTAATTTAAAAAGCATACTACAAAATCCACTTACAGCTCCTGTTGGCAATCCATCACTTTTTCTAGTTAATGGTGGTAGTGCATAATAAGCTCTAAAAATATAACCTGAGCCATCAATAAGGTAAAAATGATCTGTTTTTTGAATTTTATCCATTAAAATATCATTAAATATTACAGGCGTATTAAAATCTGTATATAAAAAAATTTACTTTTTTTTGATCGTTAATTATGTCTAGATTATTTTAAAGTTTGATAGTATCATTCTTTTTATGGAGTTAACCAAAAACATATCTCAAACTAAATTAATAAAAACTGTGTTAGCAATAATACTTGGATCTATAGCACTGACAATTTCAGCTAAAATTAAAATACCTTTTTATCCCGTTCCAATGACTATGCAAACATTTGTAGTTTTATTTTTAGGTGTTAGTCTTGGATACAAAATTGGACTTGCAAGTATAGGTTTATATTTGTTTGAAGGGATTTTAGGTTTGCCTGTTTTTTCAAATTCCCCAGAAAAAGGTGTTGGATTAGTTTATTTTACAGGTCCAACTATGGGATATTTAATAGGTTTTTTAACTGCAGGATATTTAGCTTCAAAAATAAATAGTAAAGATAATTTTTTGATGGTTTTAGTTAAGCTTACAGTAGCTACTTCAACAATCTATATATTGGGATTATTATGGTTGGGAACTCTTATTGGATGGGACAAACCAATTATAGCATTAGGAGCCAAACCATTTCTACTTGCAGAAATTTTTAAAGTAGTACTTTTAGCTTTAGTAACAAAACAAATTATAAAAATTAGAAGTTTTATCTAGGCGATCTTTTAGAGAGAATTCTTTGCAGAGTTCTTCTATGCATTTTCAATCTTCTTGCAGTCTCAGAAACATTTCTATTACATAATTCAAATACTCTATGTATATGTTCCCATTTCACTCTATCTGCAGACATTGGATTTTCTGGAGGAGCAGCTTTTTTTGCAGGATCTGCAAGTAATGCCTTTTCAACATCTTCTGCATCAGCTGGCTTAGCAAGATAATCAATGGCACCCTCTTTGATGGCTGCTACTGCTGTTGGAATGTTTCCATAACCTGTCAGCATAATTATTCTGCTTTCATTATTTGAATTTTGAATTTCTTTTACAACTTCTAGTCCATTGCCATCCCCTAGTCTTAAATCTACTACAGCAAAACCCGGTTTTTTTGCTTTAACAGAGTCTACCCCTTTTTGTACACTTTCTGCTTGAGTAACTTCAAAACCCTTTTTTTCCATTGCTCTAGCAAGTCTTTCTCTGAACGGATTATCATCATCAACTATAAGTAGAGATTTATTCTCAAAATCGTTGATATTTTTAAGGACTACTTGTTCTTTCATAGATCTAATATGGTTATTAGCTCAGATAATTCAATGCCTATTATTTGCTTTACATTGTTAATCTATAGCCTTAATAGGAGGAAATTTTAAAGTTTTTTAGCAATAAAAAGCTTTTTTTTATTAAATTTTTTTTGGAGGCATTTTAAATGCAAAAATTTAAATCAGTTGAACAAATAATAAATCAGCTGAAACCTGAAAAACCGATATACTGTATAAGAAAGAATTCTATTCGATCTGCAGTAAAATATTTCAACAAAAATTTTCCTGGCAAAATTTTATATGCTGTGAAGACAAATCCACACCCTGCAGTAATCCAAACAATTATAGATAGTGGCGTTGAACAATTTGATGTCGCTTCTATAGAAGAAATTAAAAATATTAGAAATTTTAGCCAAACAGCAAAATGTTCATACATGCATACGGTTAAAAGCAGAGAGAGTATTAAAGAAGCTTATTTTAATTATGGAGTTAAAACATTCTCATTGGATACGAAGGATGAATTGATAAAAATAATTGAAAGCACAAATAATGCAAAAGATTTAGAATTGTTTGTAAGAGTTGCAGTTTCTAACGAACATGCTGAAATTGATTTATCAAAAAAATTTGGTGCATTGAACTCTGAAGCTGCAGGATTATTAAGATTAGTAAAACAACATGCAAAAAAAATTGGACTGAGCTTTCATGTTGGATCACAATGCATGCATCCAATTTCGTACTCAAAAGGAATTAATGAAATTGGAAATATAATTAAAAAAACAAAAATTTTACCTGATTACATTAATGTAGGTGGAGGGTTTCCAACAATTTATCCTGACTTAGTACCTCAATCTATGGATAGTTATTTTAATGAAATTAAAAAAGGATTAGATAACTTAAAACTTGAAAAGTTGCCTGAAATTATTTGTGAACCAGGAAGAGCCTTGGTTGCAGAAAGTGGCTCCACAATTGTAAGAGTTAATTTAAGAAAAAAACAAAAACTTTATATAAATGATGGTACTTATGGAACTCTGTTTGATGCAGGAACACCAAATATAGTTTTTCCATCTAAAATGATTAAAGATAATTCAAATAAAATAATATCAAAAAAATTAACTGCTTTTGATTTTTTTGGACCCACATGCGATAGCATGGATTATATGAAAGGTCCTTTTCTTCTTCCTAATAATATTAAGGAAAATGATTATATTGAGCTTGGCCAATTAGGTGCTTATGGTTTAACATTTAGAACCCAATTTAATGGCTATTATTCAGATGAAATCTTTGAAGTAGAAGATAAACCAATCATGACAATGTATGACAAAGACATTAACAAAGCTACTTTGGTTGCTTAATGTCAGATCATAAAAACCCAGGTCATAATAGTAAAAAAGACTTCTTAAAAAATCCTGTTGAACATATTGATATCACTTCGTTCGACTCTCGAAAAATAATTTCTTCAATGGAGAAAATGTCTTTTGTATCAAGAGAAACAGCTAATGCGGCAAACATATATAACGACATGTTGAAAGATAAGGAATGTACAATATTTTTAACACTAGCAGGTTCAACATCAGCTGCTGGATGCATGAATATTTATAAAGATTTAGTAAAATATAATATGGTTGATGCAATTGTTGCAACTGGCGCTTCAATAGTAGATATGGATTTTTTTGAAGCACTTGGATTTAAACATTATCAAGGTTCACAATTTCAAGATGATACTGAACTTAGAAATAATTACATAGATAGAATTTATGACACTTACATCGATGAAGAAGAGCTTCAAATGTGTGATAAAATTATTTGTGATATTGCTGATACTTTAGAACCAAGAAGTTATACATCTAGAGAATTTATTTATGAGATGGGCAAATATTTAAAGAAAAATTCAAAAAAGAAAGATTCTTTAATTGAAACAGCTTTTGATAATAATGTACCAATTTTTTGTCCAGCATTTACAGACTCAAGTGCTGGTTTTGGATTAGTAATTCATCAAGAAAAAAATCCAAAAAAACATATGACTATAGATTCTGTAAGAGAGTTTAGAGAACTAACAGAAATAAAAATTAAATCTAAGGGGTCAGGCCTTTTTATGATTGGCGGAGGTGTACCAAAAAATTTTATACAAGACACTGTGATTTGTGCTGAATTATTAG
>JAYOZQ010000016.1:7629-12016 GCA_038154225.1 Candidatus Pelagibacter sp. | reverse complement strand
CCCATTTTTTCAAAGTATCCAGCATTATATCTGCATAAACTCTTATTTCATATTGAGCATGACTATCAGCTCTTAATCTTAAAAAGTTCATTAAGTTTAATAAATCAGTTTTCCAATACCACTGGGTATAAGTATTTAGTGTTAAATTCATTCTAGCAAGCTCTCTTGCTAAACCCTTTTTATTTTCATCAATAGTTGAGCCATCAAATCTCTCATTCAACATCGTCTCATAATTATCATAAGTTCTTTCAGCATCATTTTTTAAAAGTTCTAAAACTTCTTTTGCTTGCTCTCCTTCCAATACATCTCCTCGACCTTGTCTGTTGCTAGTGGATTGGGCAGCCAAATTATCTTGGGAAGGTAAATAAAATTCTTTATCTAAAATTGAATATCTAGCAGAATATTCATTAACATTTGCAGTTCTATGTCTGATCCATTGTCTTGCTATAAATATTGGAAGCTTAATGTGGTATTTTATTTCACACATTTCAAATGGCGTACTGTGCCAATGTCTCATTAAATATTTAATTAATCCTTTATCAGTTGAAACTTGTTTGGTTCCTTTTCCATAAGAAACTCTTGCTGATTGAACTATAGATGTATCATCACCCATGTAATCAATTACTCTTACAAAACCATGATCCAAAGCTGGAATTGCTTCATATAAAATCTTTTCAAGCTCAGGAGCAGTAACTCTTTTGGTTGGATTGCTCTGACTTTGTTGATTTTTTATTTCGTCTGCTTGTTCTTTTGTTAATTTCATGATTGTTATTGAATCTGTTGTAATTCCTTTTATATTAATAATGTTGGTTTTCCAACTACGACGATAAACGAATTTCGTAATAACCATTGCGGACGTGGGGGCAGTACCCACCACCTCCACCATTACAACTTATGGGGGTGAACTAGATTCGACGGGTGACTAAAGGCTATTCTTTCGTTCGGGATTGTTCCACCGTGACGGGCTAATTTATAATTGCTAACGAAAGTTACGCACTTGCTGCCTAATTAACTTTGTTAATTAAGTAGACGGGGTTTGGGGCACCTGGCAACAGAACGCCCCTATAATTTGCAATTATTTATTTATTTTTTTAATTCTGCCTGAGCTGCAGCTAATCTTGCAATTGGAACCCTATAAGGTGAGCAAGAAACATAATTTAAACCTGCTTTAGAGCAGAACTCAATACTTTTTGGATCTCCACCATGTTCACCACAAATTCCAAGTTTTAATTTTTTATTTTGACTTTTTCCTTTTTCAACAGCAATTTCAACTAAGTCTGCAACTCCATCATCTATAGATACAAATGGATCAATTGAGAATATTTTATTATCCAAATAATCATTTAAGAATTTTCCACTATCATCTCTGCTAATTCCAAATGTTGTTTGTGTTAGATCATTAGTTCCAAAACTAAAAAACTCAGCGTGTCTAGCTATTTCTTTTGCTTTTATGGCAGCTCTTGGCAATTCAATCATTGTTCCAACCATAAATTCTATTTTAATTTTATTCTGTTTTTGAACTTCACCTGCAATATTTATTACTAAATCTTTCATGATTTTAATTTCTGCCTCTGTAGATACTAATGGAATCATAATCTCAGGAAATGCTGATTTAATTTTTTTCTTTTGTAGTTCAGCTAATGCTTCAAAAATAGCTCTACATTGCATTTCATAAATTTCTGGAAAAGATATACCAAGCCTACAACCTCTATGACCTAACATAGGGTTTTGTTCATGTAGTTCTTCAATCCTAGTCTCAACTTCTTTAACTGGTAGTCCTACTACATCAGCAACTTCACTTATTTCTTTACTTGTTCTTGGTAAAAATTCATGCAGAGGAGGGTCTAACAATCTGACTGTAACAGGCAAACCGCTCATAATTTTAAAAATTTCTTCAAAATCTTTTTTTTGATGAGGCAAAAGTTTATCAAGTGCTTTTGCTCTATCTTCTTTAGTTTTAGATAAAATCATTTCTCGAACAGATAAAATTCTTTCTTCATCAAAAAACATATGTTCAGTTCTACAAAGACCAATGCCCTCTGCTCCAAAATCTTTTGCAGTTTTAGTATCTTTTGGTGTTTCTGAATTAGTTCTTATATTTAATTTTCTAAAACTATCTGCCCATGACATTAATTTTGAAAAATCACCTGAAATTTCAGGTTTCACAGTTGCAACACTTCCTGATATAATTCTACCTGTTGATCCATCAATTGTTATAACTTCACCCTCTTTTATTTCTATAGATGCAGTTTTAAATGATTTGTTCTCGTAATTTATATCAATTTCACTAGAGCCAGACACACAGGGTCTTCCCATTCCTCTTGCAACAACAGCGGCATGACTTGTCATACCTCCTCTTGCGGTTAAAATTCCTTTAGCTGCGTGCATTCCTTGAATATCCTCTGGTGACGTTTCCACTCTAACCAAAATTGTATCTTGCATCATTCCAGTCAATCTTTCAGCCTCTTCAGAGGTAAAAACAACTTTTCCACTAGCTGCACCTGGAGAAGCTGGCAAACCATTAGCTATAACGTTAATTGAGCTTTTCTCATCTAATGTTGGATGAAGTAATGTGTCTAAAGAATTAGGATCAATCCTTAAAACTGCTTCTTTTTTTGAAATTAATTTTTCTTTTACCATATCAACTGCAATCTTTACTGCTGATTTAGCTGTTCTTTTTCCTGATCTAGTTTGGAGCATCCATAATTTTTTATTTTCAACTGTGAACTCAACATCTTGCATGTCTTTATAATGTTTTTCTAATTTTTTTAAAATTTTGTGAAGTTGTTTATAAACATTTGGCATAACCTCTTCCATTGAAGGAGCTTTTGCTTTCGCCTGTTGTCTTGCTTTTTTAGTTATGTATTGTGGCGTTCTAGTACCGGCAACAACATCTTCACCTTGTGCATTAATTAAATATTCGCCATAAATTTCGTTTAATCCATCTGAGGGGTTTCTCGTAAATACAACACCTGTTGCACAATCATCACCCATGTTACCAAAAACCATTGACTGAACATTTACTGCCGTTCCCCATTCAGCAGGGATTTGATTTAATTTTCTATATACTTTTGCTCTATTGCTTTCCCAAGACAAAAATACTGCACTAATTGCCCCCAATAATTGCTGATAAACATCTTGAGGGAAATCTTTTTTAGCTTTTTCTTTTACAGTTCTTTTAAAATCAATTATCAAACCATCCCAATCATCTTCATCAAGATCGGTATCTAAGAGAACTCCTTTTGTAAGCTTATAATTTTCAATTAATTCCTCAAAATGATAGCCTTCTACTCCCATTACTACATTGCCATACATTTGAATAAATCTTCTATAGCTATCTTTAGCAAATCTTCCATTTGAAGTTTTTAAAGCTAGAGCACTTACAGTTTTGTCGTTTAATCCTAGGTTTAAAATTGTATCCATCATTCCTGGCATAGATACTCTTGCTCCAGATCTTACCGAAAGTAGTAAAGGATTTTTTAAATCACCAAATTTTTTACCTACATCTTTTTCAATAATTTTTAATTCTTTTTTTATTTGGGCTACTAAATTTTTATTTAATTTTTTTTTATCTTTATAAAAAAGCTCACATACCTTTGTTGAGATTGTAAATCCTGGTGGAACTGGAAGACCCATTCTTCCCATTTCAGATAAATTAGCACCTTTTCCTCCAAGAAAATTTTTAGGATTTTTTATTTTTTTACTATCTTTAGATTTGAAATTTAAAATTAGCTTTTTCATTGGTGGGAATCGATTAAAGAAAAATTAACATAATAATCGAATGTTTTACATAACATTTGTATTAGTTCTAGTCTGTTTTTTTTTATTGTAATATCGTCTTCATTTACAGTCACGTTATCGAAAAAATCAAAAATTACTTTTTTAGACTCAGCCAAATTTTTGATGGATTCCTCGAAATCCTCATCTTTATTAATATTTTGAAAGTATTTTCTTAATTCATTTATTTTTTTATATAAATTTTTTTCAAATTCAGTTTTGAATATACCAGGGTCAGTTGTATTTGATAATTCTATGTTTTTACCCTTTAACTCACTTTCTAATATACTTGAAGCCCTTTTAAAACTTGAAACTACATCTTTGCCATTGGGTTTATTAATAAACTTATTTAAACTTTTAGCCTTACCAAAAACAATCACCGATTGATCTAGATTTAGAAAGCTAGTAGATGCTTGAATAATGTCGGTGCGAATTTTTTCCTCTTTCATATAAAATTTTAATCTATCCATTAAAAAATTTAATAATTCAGTTTGAATAGATTTGTTTTCAAATTCAAAACCTTGGTCCAAATACAAGCCAGCTGAATAACTAATTAAATCTCTTATTTTAAAATCTTTTTTATTTTCAATTATCGTTTTAATTATTCCTA
>JAYOZQ010000016.1:0-7529 GCA_038154225.1 Candidatus Pelagibacter sp. | reverse complement strand
AAATCTCTTATTTTAAAATCTTTTTTATTTTCAATTATCGTTTTAATTATTCCTAAAGCCAATCTTCTTAGGGCAAATGGGTCTTTTGAGCTTGTTGGCTTTTGATTTATTCCAAAAAAACCAACTAAAGTATCTATTTTATCTGCCAAAGATAATGCAACACTGTAGGGTTTTTTGGGTACTTTTGAGTTTAGTCCAGCTGGTAAATATTGTTCACTTATAGCTTTACAAACATCTTTCTCAAAACCCTGGGCTTCTGCAAAATAGCCACCCATAACACCTTGTAGTTCTGGAAACTCTCCAACAAGTTCTGAAACTAGATCAACCTTACAAATCGATGCGGATAATTCAACTTTATCTTTGCTAATTAATAATTCATCAGAAAGCATTCCACCTAGTTTTCTCATTCTTTGAACTTTATCAAAATATGTTCCAAGTCCTTTGAAATAATTCATAGATTTCAGCATAGAAACTCTTTTGACTAGATTTTGTGATTTGTCTTTTTTCCAAAAAAACTCGGCATCGTTCAATCTAGCTTCGACAACTCTTTCATTTCCAAGTTTTATTAATCCATTTATATCTTTCTTGTTAGTTACAACTAAAAATTCATTTGTAATATTTCCTTTTTTATCAAAAGTTGGAAAATATTTTTGATGATATTGCATAGTAATTATTAAAATTTCTTTAGGAATATTTAGAAATTTTCTATCAAATTCACACAATATAACATTTGGTTGGTCCGTTAGATCAACAACTTCATCAAGTAACTTAGGATTATTTTCAATTGTTATATTTTTCTTACTAGAAATATCATTTAATTTTTTTTCTATTAAGTTTTTTCTTAAATTGTGATCTATGGTTATATTTAGTTTTTTGAAAAAATTATTATAATCTTTAAAATCAACAAATATCTTTTTTTTCTCCTCAAACTCTTTATCTATAAATGTTGAATTTGAAGAGGTTAAATGATGAAAATTAAAAGTTAATTTTTTTTTATCAAATATTGCTAAAATTGATTTTAATGGCCTTCCCCAGTTTAAGTTAAAATCACTCCATCTCATAGATTTTTTCCACTGAATTTTATGCAATATTGATGGAACTAACTCTTCTAATAAATTTTGAGTATTAAGTTTTTTCGATTTTGTTTTAAAAAAATAAAATTCACCTTTATCTATTGTTTGTTTAAAAAGGTCTTTTTTATTAATATTATTTGATCTGATAAAGCCTTCTAATGCTACTTCTGGAGCTTTTACATTTGGACCTTTTATTTCCTCTGATTTTAAAGTTAACTGATTTTGTAAACCTTCAAATAGAATAACTAATCTATTAGGTGTTGAAAATGATGAGCTTTTTTTAAATGAAATAGATTTTTCATTAAATTCTTTAATAAAACTGTTTAACAACTCTTCTCTTAAACTTTTTTGAAGAGATGAAGGTATTTCTTCACTAAATAATTCTAAAAAAAATTCTGACATTTAGCTTTGACTATCTAACCAAATACCTGCAGCTGCTTTAGTTATATCTCTTATTCTTCCTATATATCCAGCCCTTTGAGCAACACTTATTGCTCCTCTAGCATCAAGAATATTAAATATATGACTTGCTTTTAAACATTGATCATACGCTGGTAATGATATTTTTTTTTCTACAAGTGATTTAGCTTCCTGTTCAATCATATCAAACATTTTTAATAAACTTTCAACATTTGCGTACTCAAAATTGTATGCAGAAAATTCTTTTTCAGCTTGATGAAAAACGTCATGATATTTTACCCCCTCATCATTCCATAACAAGTCATAAACATTCTTTTGTTGTTGAGTGAACATGCATATTCTTTCTAATCCATATGTAATTTCAACTGAAACAGGTTTACATTCATACCCTGCCATTTGCTGAAAATATGTAAATTGTGTAATCTCCATACCATCGCACCAAACTTCCCAGCCTAATCCTGCCGCACCAAGAGTTGGGCTTTCCCAATCATCTTCAACAAACCTGATATCATGTTCATTATGATCAATACCAATTGCAGACAAACTATTAAGATATAATTTCTTTATATTTTCTGGTGAGGGTTTTATTAAAACTTGAAATTGATAATAATGTTGTAATCTATTTGGGTTGTCACCATATCTTCCATCTGTTGGTCTCCTTGATGGCTGCACATAAGCAGCTTTCCAATGTTTTGGGCCTAGCGATCTAAGTGTTGTTGCTGGATGAAATGTACCAGCACCCACTTCCATATCATATGGCTGAAGAACAATACATCCTTGTTTACTCCAAAATTTTTGAAGATTAAGAATTGTATCTTGAAATGATTGAAATTTTTGTTTTGGTTTTTTTGATTTAGAAACCATATCTTTGCCAGATTGACCTTTCATCTAAAATATTGGCTAATTGATCTAATTGATTATTAGAAGAAGAAAGTTTTTGACTTAACCAACCTTTAGATTTTTCAAATTTTTTAATGACAACATCATTTCCAAATTTTTCTTTAAGAACTTGATGGGCATCTCCTATTCCATCTATTAGACCTAAATCTTTAGCTTTACTTCCAGACCAAAATTCTCCAGAAAATAGTTCTACTTCGGATTTATTTAACTTAGATCCTCTGCTTTTCTCTACTACATCGATAAAATCTTTATGTAAATCTAGCTGAATATTTTTTAATCTTTCTATATCCTCATTTTTTTCTTCTAAAAAAGGATCTAAAGTACTTTTGTTTTTTCCAGCTGTATGAACTCTTCTTTCAACACCAATTTTTTTTATTAACTCAGTAAACCCAAATGAAGAATAGATAACCCCTATAGATCCAATTATTGAACTTGAATTTGCATAAATTTCATCCCCAGCACATGAAATTAAATATCCACCAGATGCAGCAACATCTTCAGCAAATACAATTACTTTTTTTTTTGTATTATTGGCTTGTTGTCTAATAAAATTATAAATCATATGAGATTGAACTGGTGATCCACCAGGTGAGTTGATAGTTATGGCAACACATGAGGCTTTTTTTAATGAAAAAGCCTTTTTAATAAGCTCTTCTTGACCTGCAAAATCAATACCTTGTTTGAATTTTCCGGCATTTCCAATAACTCCATTTAATTTAATATGAGCTACGGTCTTTTTCTTTTTAAAAAAAGAGAACATTATTATTCCTTATAGAATTAATTATTGATTATATTAATTACTTATAAATGAAGAATTAGGTGCGTCAATTGATAAGTAATATATAAAACTCAAATATATTAATTTAAAATCATTATGGGAACCGTAGTTCAGCTTAAAAATCAAATAAACAACTCATACTTTCAACTTAAGGATTCTGTTGAAGATAAGCTTATTCTTACTGAAGAAAAAATAAAATCAAAATTAGCAAGTGATGTCGGGTTGGTTCAAAAAATGACTGAATACCATATTCAAACTGGAGGTAAAAGATTAAGAGCTCTATTAACTCTGGGATCAGCAAAACTATGTGGATACTCTAAAGGTTCAAGAGATATTAATTTAGCTGCTTGTGTTGAATTAATTCATAGTGCAACTCTAATGCACGATGATGTAATTGATGAGGGAACTGTAAGAAGAGGCAAAGATACATTAAATAAAGTTTGGGATAATCATTCTTCAGTTTTAATTGGAGACTATTTATTAAGTAGATGTTTTGAAATGATGGTAGAGGATGGTAATTTGGAAGTTTTAAAATTGTTATCATCAACTTCCTCAAAAATTGCTCAAGGAGAAGTTTTACAACTTCAACATAAAGGTGAGGTTGATATGCTTGAGGAAACTTACCTCAAAATTATATCAGCAAAAACTGCTGAGCTTTTTGCGGCTGCAACAAAAGTAGGTGCAATTTTATCAGAGGTCGATTCTAAAGAAAAAGATGCTCTTGAATTCTATGGTCGAAATCTTGGATTAACTTTTCAAATTGCAGATGATACTCTTGATTACAATTCAGATTTGAAATTATTTGGTAAAAAGATAGGTCAAGATTTTTTTGAAGGTAAGATTACTTTGCCTGTAATTTTATTATTTCAAAAAATAGATAGCGATGAAAAAAAATTGTTAACAGAATTTTTTAAAAAAGACATAAGAGAAAAAAATGACTTTAACAAAATAATTGTTTTAATAAAAAAATATGACATCATAAATGAGTGCTATCAAAAAGCTCAACATTACATCAATCTTGCTTCAAACTCTCTTACAGTATTTAAAGAGTCAAAAGAAAAATCAATTCTTAAAAATCTAACCTCATTCAGTCTAGCTAGAAATTTTTAAGGACTTAATAAAGATTTTATCCAATTACCACTTTTATCAAAAGTATAATTTAGTCTTTCATGAATTCTGTTATCTCCATCTAACCAAAATTCAATTCTAGTTGGTGTTAAATTCCAGCCAGACCAATGTTTGGGTCTTGGTACATTATTTATATCATCAAATTTTTGCTTAAACTCTTTAATTGAGTTTGAGAGCTCATCTCTATTTTTTAATTCTTTACTTTGTTTTGATGCCCAGGCTCCAATCCTACTGTCATATCCTCTTGAATTATAATACTGATCCGCCACACTGTCTTCTACTTGTGTTATAGTTCCACTAATTCTTATTTGTCTTAAAAGACTTTTCCAATGAAAACACATTGCAGCATTTGGATTTTCTTTAAGTTCATTTCCTTTTTGACTATTTAAATTTGTATAAAATACAAAACCTTTTTGATTAAACTCTTTTAATAAAACCATTCTGACTGATGGTATGTTGTTCTTATTAGATGTTGCTAACGACAGAGCATTAGGATCATTAGGCTCTGATTTTTTTGCCTCATCCATCCAAACTTTAAACAATTCAATAGGATCGTCTAGATCTAAGAAGCAGTTATTCAGACCAAGTGAGTTTTTTTGATTCATAATTTAAACAAAATAATCTATACAATATAAATAATGTCATTTAATACTTTTGGAAAGCTATTTCGTTTCTCAACTTGGGGAGAATCTCACGGACCTGCAATAGGTTGTGTGGTCGATGGATGTCCACCTAATATAAGTATTAAGGAACAAGATATTCAAATTGAATTAGACAAAAGAAAACCAGGACAATCAAAATTTACAACTCAACGTAAAGAAGATGACAAAGTTCAAATTTTATCGGGTGTGTTTGAGGGAAAAACAACTGGGACGCCCATATCGCTCATAATTTACAACAAAGATATGAGATCAAAAGATTATGGAAACATTAAAGATAAATTTAGACCAGGACATGCTGATTTAACTTATTTTAAGAAATATGGAATTAGAGATTATAGAGGTGGAGGGAGATCTTCAGCAAGAGAAACTGCAGCTCGTGTTGCTGCAGGTGCAATTGCAAAACTAATTCTAAAAAATAAGTTAGGTAAAAAGTTTAAAGTTATAGGTGCAGTAACCCAACTAGGAATATTAGGATGTGATGTTAATCAATGGAACGATAAGGTAATAACTAAAAATCCATTTTTCTGCCCAGATAAATCGATGATTAAACTTTGGGAAAAATATTTATTAGGTGTAAGAAAATCTGGATCTTCTTGTGGAGCTGTTATTGAAATAAGAGCAAGAGGCATACCTGCGGGATTAGGTGCCCCCATATATTCAAAACTAGACTCTGATATTGCTTCTGGTTTAATGAGTATTAACGCTGTTAAAGGGGTAAACATTGGATCTGGGATGAACTCAGCACAATTAAGTGGAGAACAAAACTCAGATGAAATTTCTCAAAAAGGTAAAAAGTTAAAATTTAACTCCAATAATGCTGGGGGAATCTTGGGTGGTATATCAAGTGGTCAAGAAATTATTGCCTCGTTTGCTGTAAAACCTACTTCATCAATTTTAACCACTAGAAAAACAATTAATAAATTTGGAAAAAATACAACTATATCAGTTAAAGGAAGACATGACCCATGTGTAGGGATAAGAGCTGTACCCGTAGGTGAGGCTATGATGAATTGTGTTTTATTGGATCATTACTTAATGCACAAAGCTCAGTGCAGTTAATCCAAATTAATTTTTTACTACTTTAATAGAGTCTTTTGTAAACAAGACATCTAAAATTTTCTTTGAAATTTGTGAGGCATTTAACCCTGCAATATCATACATTTTTTTGGGATTATCTTGTTCGATAAAAGTATCAGGTAACGTCATTGCTCTAAACTTTAACCCTTTATCAAATATTCCTTTTTCAGCTAATAAATTTTTAACATGAGAACCAAAACCACCTATCGATCCTTCTTCAATAGTTATCATTACCTCATGCTCTCTTGCACACTTCAAAATAAGCTCTTGATCTAAAGGTTTAGCAAATCTTGCATCTATAATTGTTACTGACACACCTTTATTCTTTAATTCTTCAGCTGCTGATTTGCATTCTTCAAGTCTTGTTCCTAAACTTAAAATACAAACTTGATTTCCTTGTTGAATTATTTTTCCTTTTCCAATTTCAATCCTTTCTTCGATTGAAGGTAAATCTAGGCCTACTCCTGTTCCTCTAGGATACCTAATTGCACATGGCTTATCGTTAATATCAACAGATGTATTAATCATTTTTACTAACTCAACCTCATCACTTGCAGCCATTACAATAAAATTAGGTAGAGTTGATAGATATGTAATATCAAATGAACCAGCATGTGTAGAGCCATCTGCGCCAACTAAACCTGCTCTATCTATCGCAAATCTTACCGGTAAACTTTGAATAGCTACATCATGTACTACTTGATCGTAAGCTCTTTGAAGAAAAGTGGAATAAATTGCAGCATAAGGTTTATAACCTTCTGTAGCCAGACCAGCCGCAAAAGTCACCGCATGTTGTTCTGCTATACCAACATCAAACATTCTTTTAGGAAATTCTTTTCCAAAAATATCCATACCTGTACCACCTGGCATTGCTGCTGTAATCCCCACAATTTTACTATCTTTTTGAGCATGCTTAACTAACGTATTGGCAAACACTTTTGTATAAGCTGGAAGATTGCTTCCACTTTTAACTTGTTCACCTGTCTTCACATTAAATTTTGAAACACCATGGTAATGGTCAGATGCTTTTTCTGCATACGAGTAGCCTTTTCCTTTTTGTGTTTTAATATGGATCATGATTGGACCATCATGTTTAGAGTCCCTTGCATTTTTAAGAATTGGAACAAGACTAGTAAGATCGTGACCATCAATTGGGCCAGCGTAATAAAAACCTAATGAGTTAAATAATGTTCCTCCCGTAACTGCTGACCTTAGAAAATCTTCAGCTTTACCCGCTTTTGCACTAAATCGTTTTGAAAACGAGGACATTATTAATTTAATGGTTTCCCTTAAACTAAAATAAATTTTTCCAGTAAATAACTTTGCAAGATAAGTTCTCATGGCACCTACTGGTTTTGCAATTGACATATCGTTATCATTCAAAATAACAATCATTTTAGTTTTTGATGCTCCAGCATTATTCATTGCCTCATAAGCCATTCCAGCACTTATTGCTCCATCTCCAATTACAGCAACTACATTAGATGATTT
>JAYOZQ010000015.1:0-12285 GCA_038154225.1 Candidatus Pelagibacter sp. | reverse complement strand
TACACTCATTCAGGAGTAATTGCTTCTTCATTAGCAATGGATAAAGCAATATCTAAAAAAATTTTTATACAAAATAAAATTAATACCCCAAAATATATTAAATATTCTTATGAAGAAAATAATTTTGATTTAATAAAAAATATAGAAAAGAAGTTCAAATTTCCAGTTGTAGTTAAGCCAATTAATGAAGGCTCAAGTGTAAATGTTTTTATTTGTACAAAAAAAAATATTTCAAGAATTTTAAGTTCTTTGAGAACTTATAAAGAGATAATGATTGAAGAATTTATTGGGGGAAGAGAAATTCAAGTTGCAATTATGGGTAATAAAAAATTAGGAGCAATAGAACTCAAACCAAGGAGAAAATTTTATGACTACAAAGCTAAATACAGCGCAAATGCAAAAACTGAACATATTATTCCAGTTGAGCTGCCAAAAAATAAATTAAATGAGGTAATGGATCTATCACTTAAAGCTCACAAAATTATAGGTTGTAAGGGTGTTACTAGATCAGATTTTAAATTTTATAAAAATAAGTTTTATTTACTAGAGATTAATACTCAACCAGGAATGACAAGATTGTCTCTTGTTCCAGAAATAGCAAAATATAAAGGAATGTCCTTTATAAAACTAATTGAGTGGATTTTAAAAGATGCAACAACGAAAAAGTAAAAAAATTTTAATATATTTTTTTTTACTACTGATAGTTGGCTCAATAAATAATATTAATCTTAATGGATTAAAATTTCAAAATGTTAATGATATTAATATTACCGGATTAGATATTAAGAATAAATTAATTTTGCTTAAAAAAATAGAAAATTTTAATCTAAATAATATTTTTTTTATTAATAAAATTGATCTGAAAGATGAAATTGAGTCAATCACATTAGTAGAAAATTATTCTATTTTTAAAAGATATCCATCCGCACTAGATATTAATATTGAGAAAACCAAATTTTTAGCAAAAATAAATAAAAATGGCCAAATCTTTTATATAGGTTCTAATGGAAAATTTATCAAAAATAGCTCATTAAATAATGAGCTACCTTTTATTTTTGGAAATCCAAAAGTATTTGAATTTTTTAAAATTAAAGAAATAATAGATAAATCTAAAATTTCTTACACAGAAATAAAAAATTTATATTTTTTTCCATCTAAAAGATGGGATTTGGAATTAATAGATAATACTATTATAAAATTACCAAATGATAATATTAATCTTGCCCTTAATTTAGCTATAGAATTTTTAAATGATCATAAACTTATAGATGCAAGAATTCAAAATCAAATTATTTTAAATGATTGAAAATTCAGATTTTGAAACTTTTCTGTATATCTCTAAAAGCAAGTATCAAATATTTGTTTATGATAAAAATAATTTAAAAAATTTATATAGTGAAGAAATAGGGTATAGTGATGAGATAGAATTAAATACTCTTTCAAAATTTCTTGATGATAATATTTATAAAATTGAAAAAAAGATAAAAAATTTTATTAGAAATATCATTTTAATTATAGAAGATGATAAAATTTTAGAAATAGGCATTTCATTAAAAAAAAAAAATTACGAAAAAAATGAAAATCACAAACAGTTAGAAAACAGTTTAGTTGAAGTCAAAGATATTTTTAAAGAAAATTACCAAGATCTCTTAATTATGCATATGGTTATTGTCGAAAAAGAAAATAATTTTTTATTAAATAATGCAAATAACAATGACGATTATCTTTTTTTAGAAGTAAATTTTATTTCTATTCCAAATAAATTCACTTTTTATTTTGATAAGTTGTTAGAAAATCATCAAATTAATATTAAACGCTATATGTCAGGTGACTATATTAAAAGTTTTTTTGATATAGAATCGAAAGAGTCGATGGAGTTATTTGTTATGGCAAATAAGTTAAATGACGGTTTAAATAAAAATGAAGTACAATTAATCTCAAAAAGCAAAGAAAATAGGGGTTTTTTTGAAAAATTTTTTCAATTATTTAGTTAAATGTGTTTTTTCTAGTAATATTTGTTGTTTTTAAAATTTATTAAAAGCAACTTAAAAGACAAATGTGTCTTATTTAACTCAAAAAACAATTAAAAATAATGTTTCATTTAATGGTGTAGCTTTGCACAGTGGATTAGATGTGAATATATGCATTAAACCAGCTGAGCCAAATTTTGGAATAGTTTTTAAAAGAGTTGATTTCAAAGAAAATAACTTAGTTTACCCAAATTTTATGAACGTCACTAATACTTCATTGAATACAACTATTGAAAATGAATTTGGAGTTAAAGTTTCAACCATTGAACATTTGATGGGAGCGTTGTTTGGATTAGGGATTGATAATGCATTAATAGAAATTGACAATGAAGAAGTTCCTATTCTAGATGGATCTGCAAAAGATTTTATTGAAAAGATTATTAGTTCTGGATTAGTAGTTAGTGAGTCTCCAATTAAAATTATCAAAATTAATAAAGAAATTAAATTTACAGATGGCGAGAGATTTATTTCCATAGAGCCATCTACTTTAAGCTTAGACATAGATTTTGAACTTAAGTATAAAAATCCAATAATTGGAAATCAAAAAAATAAAGTAAAAGTTTTTGAAGATGATTTGACTGATGTTTACAATTCAAGAACATTTTGTTTGTTCGAAGATATTGAATTAATCAAGAAAAATGGACTGGCGAAAGGTGGAAGTTTACAAAATGCAATAGTGGTTAAAGATGATGAGGTATTAAATCCTGAAGGTTTAAGAAATGATAAAGAATTTGTTAACCATAAAATACTTGATTGCATAGGAGATCTTTATACATCTGGCTATAGAATAATTGCTAAAATCAAATGCTCTCAGGGTGGTCATTATTTAACCAATCAGTTGCTTAGAAAAGTATTTGAAAACAAAGATAATTTCTCAATTCTTGAGATAAAAGAAAAAAACTTACCTCATACTTTAATAAATAGAAAATTATTAAAATCTATAGCTTAAAACAAACATATATTTTAAAAGCAATAATTTAAGGTATAATCTATTATGATCGTTCGTAATTATTTTTGTTTTTTTTTAATTATTTTGCTTTGCTTTTCTTGTTCAAAAAAAGAAATTGAAAAATCCACAATCAATGAAGTAAACCTAGAATCTCAAATGATAGAAGCTTATCAAGAAGGGTTAAAGGAACTTAAGGCTGGAGATGTTCTTTTTGCAGCAAAGAAATTTAATGAAGCAGAAATATTATTTCCACAATCAGAATACGCACCAAAATCTGCGTTAATGGCAGCATACTCTTATTACTCTCAAAATTATTATGGTGACGCCGAGGCTGAATTAGTTAGATTTTTAAGAGTTTACCCTAATCATAAAGATATAGTATATGCAGAGTATTTATTAGGATTGTGTTACTATGAGCAAATTATAGATGAAAAGAAAGATCTTCAATCTATTATAGACGCTAAAAAAACATTTAAGAGTTTAATTTCTAAATATCCAGATACAGAATTTGCTACTGATGCGATGTTCAAAATTAATTTAATAGATGAAGTTTTAGCAGCTAAAGAAATGTATATTGGCAGATATTATGTTGATAGAAAAAAATGGATTTCTGCAATAAATAGATTTAGAGTTGTTGTAGACGATTATGATACCACAATCTATGTTGAAGAAGCAATTCATAGATTGGTTGAAATTTACTATACAATTGGAATTGAGTCAGAAGCGAAGAAATATGCTAACTTGTTAGGATATAATTATCAGTCATCTGAGTGGTATGAAAAATCATTTAGTGTATTTAATAAAAAATATAAAAAAGACATTATAAAAGATATAAAAAAAGAAAATAATTCTATATTAGAAAAATTTAAATCTCTATTTAGCTGAGATGAATAAAAAAAAAATAGAATCTGATTACAAAAAAAAAATAAATTTATTAACTAGCTATAATAAAAATTACTATGATGCTAGCAAACCATTAGTATCTGACAAAGTATATGATGATTTAAAAAATAGTATTTTAATTCTAGAAAGTAAATATTCTTTTCTCAATTCAGAAAAATCACCATCAAAAGTTGTTGGGTTTAAGCCATCTAAAAACTTCCAAAAAGTAACTCATAGAGCTCCAATGCTTTCATTGGCAAATGCTTTTGGAAGAGAAGATCTAATTAACTTTGAAAAAAAAATATTAAATTTTTTATCTAAAGACGATGATTTTAATCTTTCATATAGTGCAGAGCCAAAGATTGATGGTATATCAGCTTCATTGATATATAAAAATGGTGAGTTTAAGACTGGACTATCAAGAGGAGATGGAAAAGAAGGTGAAGATATAACAGTTAATCTTTCAACTATAAAAGATATTCCAAAAAAAATTGAGGCTAAAGATTTTCCAGAAGAAATAGATATTAGAGGTGAAGTATTTATACAAAATAGTGATTTTGAAAATTTAAAAGAAAAATTTGCAAATCCAAGAAATGCTGCATCAGGATCATTACGACAAAAAAACCCAGAGGATACCAAAAAAATTCCTTTAAAATTTATTGCTTATACTTTTGGCTTTGAAAAAGGTCTTAAAGTAAAAAATCAAACAGATTTTTTAAAAAAATTAGATGTTTGGGGCTTTAAAACAAATCCATTAAATAAATTAGTTACAGGTGTTGACAATTTATTGATTAATTATTCTAAAATTGAAAATGATAGAGCAAAAATTGATTTTGATATTGATGGTATAGTTTATAAAATTAACGACTTTGAACTTCAAAAAAGACTTGGGAATGTTGCAAATTCACCAAGATGGGCTATCGCTCACAAATTTGCTTCCAATAAAGCTATGTCTAAAATTCTTAATATTGAAATTCAAATTGGAAGAACAGGAGCTTTAACACCAGTTGCAAAAATTAAACCGATTAATATTGGAGGAGTAATAGTATCTAATGCAACATTGCATAATGAAGACGAAATTGATCGAAAGGATATAAGAATTGGAGATTTAGCAACTATTGAGCGAGCAGGAGACGTAATACCCCATATTCTTTCAGTTGATAAAACCAAGAGAGATAAAAAATCATTAAAATTTATTTTCCCAAAAAAATGCCCCTCATGTGGTTCTAAAACAATTAAAGAATTTAATAGTGTTACAAAAAAAGAAGATGCAGTTAGGAGATGTTCTAGTGAAGGATACGAATGTGAAAAAATTGCAATAGAAAAATTAAAACATTTTGTTTCTAAAGAAGCTTTTAATATTGATGGTTTTGGTAAAAAAATAGTAGAAAATTTTTGGAAACTCAATTTAATAAAATTACCACAAGATATATTTAATTTAGATTTTAAAAAAATAGAAAATCTTGAAGGTTGGGGCAAACAATCAATGGAAAATTTAAAATATTCTATTAATCAAAGAAAAAATATTTCTTTAGAAAGATTAATCTATTCACTAGGTATTAGACATATTGGTATAGAAAATGCAAAAATTTTATCAAAATATTTTAAATCATTTTCAAATTTTATTAATTTTTCTAATGAACTAAATTCGGATGATATATTGAATATTGATGGAATTGGAGAAACTCAGCTTAAGTCAGTCAAAAATTTTTTTGATAATAAAGTTAATCTAAATATTTTAAAGGAATTGAAAAAAATTTTAGAGGTAAAAAATGTTGTTCCTAAAGATAAAAATGGATTATTAAATGAAAAAACATTTATGGTTACTGGAAAACTAAATGGGATTAGTAGAGCAGAAGTAAAATCCTTAATAGAAGAAAATTCTGGATCTTCAGTAAGCACAGTAAGTAAAAAATTAAATTATTTAATCATTGGTGACAAACCAACAAAAAAGAAAGTTGATAAGGCAAAAGAACTAAAGATTACTATATTAAATCAAAGCCAATTTTTGAAAATGCTAAATATAAGTAGCTAGCCATTTTCTCTCATTAGGAGAAAGATATTTTGAAAGTTTTGAATAAACATCCAAATGATATTTAAACAGATAATCTTTTTCTGATTTAGTCAATAAATTAAAATTAATTAAATCCTTTTCTATTGGAGCAAGAGTTAAATTTTCAAAGCATATTTTTTTTTTATCTTTTTTAACAAACACCAGGTTCTCTATTCTGATACCATAAGAACCTTTTTTATAATAACCTGGTTCATTACTTAAAATCATACCTTCTTGAATTTTGACTTTATTTAGTTTGGAAATTGATTGAGGACCTTCGTGAACGTTTAAAAAGAAACCAACACCATGTCCAGTTCCATGAGCATAATCTAATTTACTTTCGTTCAAATATTTTCTGGCTCTTCTATCTATTTTTTTGCCAGTATTGTGGAGTTTTAGATCTGTATTTGCTACCGCTATGTGTCCTTTTAAGACTTTAGTGAAAATATTTTTGATACTTGGCTTTGGCTTAGTAAAACAGATGGTTCTAGTAACATCAGTAGTACCATATTTATACTGACCACCGGAGTCACATAAAAAAATATCATTTTTTCTAATTGTTCTACAACTATTTTTTTTAGCTCTATAATGAACAATTGCACCATTTTCACCTGCTCCTGCAATTGTTTCAAAACTTGGATATAAATATCTGTTATTTTTTTTTCTAAATTTTTCTAATTTTATTTGAGCATCAACTTCTGTAATTTTTTTTTTATTAACTTTTTTAATCCAATAAATAAATTTAGTTAATGCCACACCATCTATAACATGCGAGCTTATCATGTTATCAATTTCAGTATTATTTTTTATAGCTTTTAATAGATAAGTGGGATCTTCTCTTTTTATAATCTTAAATTTAGATTTAATAATATTTTCATAAAAAACTGAACAAGATTTATTATCAATTATAAAATTTTTACCACTTAAGGTTAAAATTTTTTCTGGTAAATCATTCGTAGGTATTAATTGATTTTTGTTAATTATTTTTTCTTTTATTAATTTTTTAGCTTTATAAAGTTCAGTTATTAAAAATATTTTTTTTGACTTATTAATAATTAATCTTGAATTTGGTACAGGGCTATTTGGTCCATCACTCCCTCTAATGTTTAAAATCCAAGCTACATTTTCTGGGGCTGTTACAAATAAATTATCAGCTTTATTTTTTTTTAGGTAATTTATAATTTTATTAATTTTTGATTTTCTACTTTCCCCAACGATTTCATCCTTGAGTGAAAAAAAAGGAATACTTTTAACAACTTTATGATTTTCTATTTCATCAATTAAATTGTTGGATAAAAATTTAATTTGATTATTTTTTAAAAAATAATTTTTTATTTGCTGTTGTGTAAATAGTTTTGGATCTAGCCCTAATCTTAGATTTTTGAATAATTTACAATTTATTATTTTTTCGTAACTAACAATTTTAAAATATTTTCCACTCTCCATTTCGCTTTGAATAGTGTATCTACCATCTGTAAATAAATAATTCTTATCTTTTAAAATAATAGCCAAACCAGCAGAGCCACTAAAATTTGAGATAATTTTTAATCTATTTATTTTTGAATATTCAGTAAAATAATCGTCATTTTTAGGCACAACATATCCATCAATGTTGTATTTTTTAAATTTTTCTCTTAATTCATTTATTTCTTTATTCATTTAATTCTCTTTTGATATCTTATCCAACCTGGGCTTCTTGTTCCTTCCTCAATTTCAAAGTCTTGATTAAAATCAAAATCTTGATCATCGTCAACTTCTTCCTCAAAAAATGAATTTTTTTCTAAATGTTTTTCTGGTAACTCTTCAATGAATCTTGAGGCCATGCTATCAATCCAGTCACCTTGATAAAATCTGTTCATTGAAAAAGAAATTATTGCTTTTTTTTTAGCCCTCGTAATGCCGACATAAGCTAAACGTCTCTCTTCTTCCAAGCCATTTTGTCCTTTTTCTTCAATTGATTTTTGATGAGGAAACAGACCTTCTTCCCAACCAGGTAAAAAAACTACATCAAACTCTAGTCCTTTTGCTGCGTGCATGGTCATCATATTAATTTTTTCACCATCCCATTCTTGGTCAATCGAAGTAGCTAAAGAAACATGTTCTAAAAAACTTTCTAAATTATCAAATTCTTTCATCGCACTTAATAATTCTTTAATATTTTCTAATCTATTTTCATTATCTAAATCTTTTTTATTTTTTAACATTGCTGAGTAACCAGACTCATCTAAAACTATTTGAAGCAATTTAATATGACTAACTTTTTTAATATTAAGATCATTTCTCCACTTATTTAATGCATTAAGAAAAAAACTAAGACCTATTTTTGTTTTTGGTTTAATTAAATTTTGTTCAATCATTTTATTTGCAGCAGATTCTAGACTTAAATTATTTTCTTTACCAAATTCATGAACAGTTTTTAACGTAGTATCTCCAATTGATCTTTTAGGATTGTTAACAATTCTTTCAAAAGCGAGATCATCTTTTTCTTGATGAATTAACCTTAAGTATGCAACACAATCTTTAATTTCGGCTCTTTCATAGAATTTTGTTCCTCCTAAAATTCTATAAGGCATACCAATTTTAAGGAATCGTTCTTCAAATTCTCTTGTTTGAAATATGGCTCTAACCAATATAGCCATTTCATTAAATGAATATTTTTTTTTTAATTTTTTTTCTATCTCATCTGAAATTCCAATTGCTTCATCTTTACCATTTTTAAAGCAATTTAATTTTACCAAATCTCCTTCTTCCATTGTAGTTGTAAGTGTCTTGCCAACTCTATTTTGATTATTCGAGATTAGATTGGACGCAACAGATAAAATATTTTGAGAAGACCTATAGTTTTGTTCAAGACGTATTACTTTTGTATTTTCATAGACTTGATCAAACTCTAAAAAATTTTTAATTTCTGCTCCTCTCCAACTATAAATTGATTGATCATCATCTCCCACACAGCATAAATTTTTAGTTTTTTCAGATAATAAATTTAACCATTTACTTTGAATAAAATTAGTGTCTTGGTATTCGTCAACTAAGATATATTTAAAATTTGTTGTATAAATTTGTCTTATATCAGGATAATTTTCTAAAATTTTTACAGTATGTAAAATTAAATCACCAAAATCACATGAGTTTAAATCTATTAATTTTTGTTGATAGATTTTATATAAAGGAAGTATAGTTTTTTCATAAATATCTTTTTTATTTATTATAACCTCAGATGGGTAATACCCTTTATTTTTCCATCGATCGATTATTGCTAAAATAAATCTAGGCGCCAATTGTTTGATATCAATATTTTCACTTTTGCAGATATTCTTGATTAGCCTTGTTTGATCATCTGTATCTATAATGGTGAAGTTTGAATTTAGATTTGCAGCCGTTGCGTGTTTTCTTAATATTTTTGCACAAATTGAATGAAAGGTGCCAAGCCAAGAAAGGCCAGTTGCAGCAGAACCAAGCATTTTACTAACTCTTGTTTGCATTTCTTTAGCAGCTTTATTGGTAAAAGTTACTGATAAAATTTGGTTAGGAAATGCTTTCTTTTCTTTGATAATGTGTGCAATTCTTGAGGTTAACACCTTTGTTTTTCCAGATCCTGCACCTGCAACTATTAATAAAGGTCCTTCTAAATATAATACCGCTTCTTTTTGAGCATTATTTAGATTTTTTAAATAATCAGAGTTTATCATTTAAAATATTTCTTTATAAGTTTCATTGTTTTATGAGCAAACATAATTATTTCGTTAAATTTTTAATAAAGATCAATAAGTTTATAAATAGTCTATTAAGTAGAAATTTAAACAAATTAAACGCCGC
This sequence comes from Candidatus Pelagibacter sp., assembly GCA_038154225.1. GTDB lineage: Bacteria > Pseudomonadota > Alphaproteobacteria > Pelagibacterales > Pelagibacteraceae > Pelagibacter. The sequence goes on along the minus strand of JAYOZQ010000015.1, from coordinate 2,552 downwards.
TAATTTAAAAAACATATTAATAAATAACAAAGTTTTTTTAACAATTGTTTTATTGGTTATTTTATTTTTTTCATACCTTTCTTTACCAAATATTTTTAATAAAAATCAAATTTCAGTCGAATTAAAAAAAAATCTATTAGATAAATTAAACCTAGAGTTTAATTTTGAAAAAAAATTAGATTATAAATTTTTACCAAGGCCTCATTTTATAACCAGCGAATCTTCATTAATATTCAATGAAAATAAGATCTCTGAAATAAATAAATTAAAAATTTATGTCTCTTTGGAAAGTTTATTTTCTCTAAAAAATATGAAAATAAAGAATGTAATAATAGAAAAAGCAAACTTTAATCTTAATAAGAATAATCATGATTTTTTCATAAAACTTCTAGATAGTGATTTTGAAGATATTAAACTTGAGATACTTGATAGTAATATATTTTATAAAAATTTAGAGAATGACGTTTTATTTATTAATAATATTGAAAGTGCAAAATATATTTATGATCCTAAAGAGTTTAAAAATATACTTTTTTCAAAAAATAATATTTTTAATTTATCATATTCAATGGAATTATCTAATAATGAAGAAGAAAAAAAACTTAATTCAAAAATAAATATAAGAAGTTTAAATCTTCAGTTAGAAAATCAGATTTCGTATGGAGAAGAATTAAAATCAGGTTTATCAGAATTTAATTTTTTAAAATCAAAAAGTATTGCCGAATATAAGGCAAGCAAAAATAATTTTGAATTCAAATTATTTGATAAAGCTCAAAAATCAAAATTTTCTTATAATGGAAAATTAAATTTTAGGCCTTTTCATTCTTATTTAATGGGATCTGCTACTACAATAGATTTTTCTCACTTATTTTCAGATGATGCGATTATTAAACAACTTTTAAAAACTGAAATATTGAATAATAAAAATATTGATTTTAAATTGAATGTTTCTGCAAATAAAACAAGAAATTTAGATAGTTTTACAAATATCTTCTTAAATTTAAAAATTCAAGAAGGATTAATTGATTTAGATCAAACTAAATTTAGCTGGAAAAATCATGCAAACTTTGTTCTTGCAGACAGTTTAATATACGTAAAAAATGGTAAATTAGTTTTAGATGCCAACTCTGAAATCAAATTAATTAATTTAGATGAAATATATAAATATCTAGTTACTCCTAAAAATTTAAGAAAAAAAATGAATAAAATGAATATTAACTTTACTTATTTATTTGATGAAAAAACTTTATATATAAACGATATCAAAGTTGATGGTATTGCAGATGAAAATCTACTTAAAAATCTAAATGAAATTAATTTAAAAGAAAATAGTTTACAAAATAAGATTTATTTTAAAAATTTTTTAAATGATGCAATTAAAAATTATGCTGGGTAAATCATTTTTTTAGGATCAACTATTTTTTCATAATCGTTTTTATTAATTAATCCTGTTTTTAATGTTTCGTGTTTTAAAGTAGTATTATTTTTTAAAGCTGTTTTTGCAATTTTTGCAGCATTATCATAGCCAATATGTGGTGCCAATGCAGTTACTAGCATCAAAGAATTATCTAGGTGTTCTTGGATTTTTTTCTTATTAGCTTTTATTCCTTTTACACAATATTGGGCAAAATTTTTGGTACTATCAGCTATTAGATCAATTGATTGCAATATATTATGAGCAATTAAGGGTTTAAAAACATTAAGTTCAAAATGCCCATGAGATCCTGCAATAGTAATACCATTATGATTGCCAATCACTTTAACACAAACCATTGTAACCGCTTCACATTGAGTAGGGTTTACTTTTCCTGGCATAATTGATGAACCAGGTTCATTTTCAGGCAATATAAGTTCGCCATAACCTGCTCTAGGACCAGATCCTAAAAATCTAATATCATTTGAAATTTTCATTAAAGCTACAGCACATGTATTTAATGTACCTGAAAAATTAACAATCGAGTCATGGGCTGCAAGTTCTGCAAATTTATTTGCAGCTGGTTTGAAAGGGATTTTTGTAAATTTAGCAATTTCTCTAACTATTTTTTTATCAAAATTCTTTCTAGAATTTATGCCAGTGCCTACTGCTGTACCACCTTGTGCAAGATACAAAATTTCCTTTAATGCATATTCTATTCGCTCAATACTTTTTTTAACTTGCACATGGTATCCAGAGAATTCTTGTCCAAGAGAAAGTGGAGTTGCATCTTGAAGATGTGTTCTTCCAATTTTTACTATACTCTTAAATTCATTAGATTTTTTTTTCAATTCTTTCTCTAAAAGTTTTAAATTAGGTAATAATTTGCTTATCGTTTCTTTTGCAATCGAGACATGCATTGCTGTTGGAAAAACATCGTTTGTTGATTGTGATTTATTTACATGATCATTGGGGTGAACTGGTTTTTTACTTCCTTTTTTACCACCTAAAATTTCTATCGCACGATTAGCAATTACCTCATTAACATTCATGTTTGTTTGAGTTCCAGAGCCTGTTTGCCATACTTTTAAAGGAAAATTTTCATCTAATTTTCCTTTGATAACTTCATCAGAAGCTT
>JAYOZQ010000014.1:0-12614 GCA_038154225.1 Candidatus Pelagibacter sp. | reverse complement strand
CCCAAAGATGCCATTTCTAACATTTCATCATAAAATATTTTTTTAATTTTTTTTGCATTTTTGTACTGTCTTGGATCCGTGGTATAAACACCATCAACATCAGTATAAATAATACATTCATCTGCTTTAATAAATTTAGCTAACATTATTGCTGTAGCATCTGAACCACTTCTTCCAATAGTTGTTAGCCTATAATCTTTGTTTATTCCTTGAAAGCCAGTGATTACAGGAATTCCTCCACTTTTAAGATAGCTCTGTAATTCTGATGAAACTACTCTATTAATTCTTGCTGCTGAATAAGGTCCTTCAGTTACAATAGGTATTTGCCAAGATAACCAAGATCTAGATTTAAACCCAATATGTTTTAATCTTCCAGCAATCAAAGCACAAGAAACTTGCTCTCCAGTGGACAATAGAGAGTCATATTCGGCTTTGTCAAAATTATTACTAATTAATTTAGATTTGTTAACTAGCTCATTAGTCACTCCACTCATCGCAGAGGAAATCACCACTACATTATTCTTCTTCTTTTTGTAAGAAGATATAATTTTACATACTTTTTTAATTCTATCGATACTTCCAACAGAAGTTCCGCCAAACTTTAAAACAACAGTTTTCATTGATCAAATTTATTTATTATAATTTAATAAATAATTGATAAAATACATCTTAGTTGTTATGTCAACTAATTATCGATTATGAGCAGTGTAAATAAAAAAGAAATTGAAAAATTTTCACAAATGGCGGCTGAATGGTGGGACCCAAGTGGAAAATTTAAACCACTTCATAAGTTTAATCCTATAAGAATTAAGTATATCAAAGAAAATATTATTAATAGTTTTAAATTAAAAGCCAAACAAAGACCTCTAGATAAAATTAATATATTGGATATTGGTTGCGGTGGAGGACTTCTATCTGAACCAATGACAAGATTAGGTGCAAATGTAACTGGAATTGATGCATCAAGTAAAAATATCAGTATTGCTAAGCTACATGCAAAAAAAAATAAACTTAAAATTAATTATTTATGCTCATCACCTGAAAAATTAAAAATTAAAAAAAAATTTGATGTGATTTTAAATATGGAAATAGTTGAACATGTAGAAGATATTAATTTTTTTATAAATTCTTGTTCAAAACTTCTAAAAAAAAATGGCCTTATGTTTGTTGCCACTCTTAATAAAACATTAAAGTCTTATATATTTGCAATAGTTGGGGCAGAATATGTTTTAAGATGGCTTCCAATAGGCACTCATGACTGGGAAAAATTTGTAAGACCAGAAGATCTTAAAAAAATTTTAAGCAAAAATAATTTAAAATTAGAAAAGTTAGATGGAATGAATTTTAATATAATTAAAGATGAGTGGACTGTTTCTTCAGACACTTCAATTAATTACATTGTAAAATCTATAAAACTTTAATTATCTTTGTCCTCTACCCAAGGTATCATTTGAGCATCGATACCTTCTTCTTTAAGTTCCATAAGATCTTTCTTGGAAGCATTTCCATAGATACCTTTTGATTTTTTTTTAGGATTGTAATGAATAGATCGAGCTTCATAAGCAAAATTTTCACCAACAAACTTAAAATTTTCTTTAATAAATTTTTGATAACTTTTAATAGTTTTTTTTACATTTTCATATTTATCTAATTGTAAATCGTTTTTGATATCTTTTTTATTGTTTCTTAAGCTTGGTGCCATTAGAGATTTATCTACTGTTTTAGAATTACAAATATGACAGATTAAAAGGTGTTTTTTTTTTAATTTTTCAAATTCCTTAGATGATGCAAACCAACTATCAAATGTTGTTTCGCAGTCTTTGCATGCTAGTTTATACTTAATCATACTATTGAATTAATAATTATTGCAAAATTTTCAATACCACTAACTTCTATAATCTGCATTAATATCAATATATTTTTTTGTAAAATCCATTGTGTAAACAGTAAAGCTTTTCTTTCCTGTAAAAATTTCAATATCAAGATCAATATTTTCATTTTTCATGTACTCGGATGCTTTTGCTTCATCATAACCTTGATGTAATTTTCCATCTTGTACAATTTTTAAATTTCCAAATTTAATTAAAAGTTTTTTCAAATTTATTTTTGGTCCAGCTTTACCTATTGCCATAATTATTCTACCCCAGTTAGGATCTTCACCAGCAATTGCGGTTTTAACTAAAGGAGAATTAGCGACAGAAAGAGCAATCTGCTTTGCCTCTATTTCTGATTTGCACTTTTTAACATTAACCGTCACAAACTTTGATGACCCCTCTCCATCTGAAACCACTCTTTTTGCTAGATTTAACAAAACCTTATTTAAAGCCTTATCAAAATTTTGAATTTTTTTATCGTTTATATTTTTTATTTGAACATTATCTACCTTACCTGTTGCAAAAATAGTTGCCATATCATTAGTACTTGTGTCACCATCACAGGTTATGGCGTTAAAAGTTGTTGTTATATTTTTTTTAAGAAGCTTGTTTAAAACATCATTTGAGAGTGTAGCGTCAGTAAAAACATAAGCTAATGTGGTTGCCATATTGGGATGAATCATTCCCGAACCTTTGGCTATTCCATAAATCTTAATCTTTTTATTTCCAATTTTACATTCTTCCATTGCTAACTTGGGTTTTGTATCAGTGGTCATGATAGCTAGTGCAGCTTTCATCCACATAAATTTATTTTGAGTATATTTAATTTTATTAATTAAACTTGATATTTGCTGAGAGATTTTTTCATAAGGATAAGGCTCGCCAATAGTGCCTGTACAACCAAAGATTATATCTTTTGAAGAAATTTTTTTTGGAAAGTCTTCATCTTGCTCTTGTTTTTTTGTTAATTCGGACGAAATACTCTCTGATAACTTTTTCATACTTTCATAGCCTTGTTTGCCTGTAAAGGCATTGGCATTCCGAGTGTTAACTATAAGAGAATAAATTCTTTTACTATTTTGATTTAGGTTCCACTTAATATTTTCAGAAATTATTTTTGACTGAGTATAAACTGAAGCATGATTTGCTCCATCTCTAAAATAGAACATAGACAGGTCATCTCTATTATCATTATACAAATTTGCACTTACTGCAGAAATGGATACACCATCTATATGGTCAAGGTCTTGAAAATCAATCATTCTGGCATTTTTTGATTTTGAAGATAAAAAGTTTGATAAATTAATTCCCATAGTGTTTAAAATAATTATTTAATACATATATTAAACCATATAACTAAAGAATAAATCAAATACTCATGTTTAATCCTTTAAATCTAATTACAAAATTTATTAAATCTAGCAACCAAAAAGAGTTGGATAGAATAGGTAAAATTGTAAAAACAATAAACTCACTTGAGGATGAATTTAAAAAACTTGATGATTTAGATTTTCCAAAAAAAACTCAAGAATATAAAGAGCAAATCAAACAAGGAAAAACCTTGGATGAACTTTTGCCACAAGCATTTGCATTGGTAAGAGAAGCTTCAAAAAGAACTCGAAATGAAAGACACTTTGATGTTCAGATAATAGGAGGAGTTGTTCTTCATGAGGGTAAGATTGCTGAGATGAGAACTGGAGAGGGAAAAACTCTTACAATTTCTCTTGCTGCATACTTAAATGCTCTCACTGAAAAAGGTGTTCATATTGTAACTGTTAACGATTACCTAGCAAAAAGAGATTCTATAGAAATGGGACAAATCTATAACTTTTTAGGTTTATCATCAGGTTACATTAATAACGACCAAGATGATCATGAAAGAAAAAGAAATTATAATTGTGACATCACATATGCAACCAATAGTGAACTTGGTTTTGATTACTTAAGAGATAATATGAAATTCTCAGAGAATGAAATGGTTCAAAGAGAACATTCATTTTCTATAGTAGATGAGATAGATTCTTGTCTTATCGATGAAGCTAGAACTCCACTAGTCATATCAGGTTCTGCTGAAGATAAAACTGCTCAGTATCTTGCTATTGATAAACTTGTAAGACAGTTGAGTGATAAAGATTATGAAATAGATGAAAAAGAAAAAAGTATTCTTTTAACTAATGATGGAATAAATAATGTAGAAAGAATTTTTTCTACTGCTGGAATTTTAAAAAATAATAACTTTTATGATCCAGAAAATTTACATTTAGTTCATCATGTCAATCAAGCTCTTCGAGCTAATCATTTATTTGAAAAAGGTAAAGATTATATTGTAAAAGATGAAAGCTTAAAAATTATAGACGAACTAACTGGCAGAATACTTGAAGGTAGAAGGTTTGGAGATGGTCTACATCAAGCTTTAGAAGCAAAAGAGCGAATAAATATTCAAGCAGAAAATCAAACCTTGGCTTCAATAACATATCAAAATTATTTTAAACTTTATAAAAAAATATCTGGATGTACTGGAACTGCCGCAACTGAATCTGAAGAGTTTTTTGAAATCTATGGTTTAGCCGTTGTGATTATTCCAACTAATAATGAAATGATTAGAAAAGATTATAATGATCAAATTTTCAGAACCGAAGATGAAAAAAATAATGCAATTATAGAAAAAATTGTTGAGCGTCATAACGCTGGCCAACCAATATTAATTTTCACATCCAGTATTAATAAGTCTGAAATTTACTCAACCCTGTTAAACAAAAAAAATATTAAACATGTTGTATTAAATGCTAAAAATCATGAAAATGAAGCAGATATTATAGCTAATGCGGGTAAAGAAAAATCAGTAATCATTACAACTAGTATTTCTGGAAGAGGTGTGGATATTCAACTAGGTGGTAAAAAAGGATCCATCGAAGAGGCTCAACTTCAAATAGACAAAAACAAAATAAAATCCCTAGGTGGCTTATTTGTAGTTGGAACAGAGAGAATGGAGTCTAGAAGAGTTGATAATCAAGCAAGAGGAAGAGCTGGAAGACAAGGTGATGAAGGTAGTTCTATTTTTTATGTTAGTCTTGAAGACGATTTAATGAGAATTTTTGGATCTGAGTCTATGAATAAAATGCTTGAAAAATTAGGACTTAAAGATGGAGAAAGTATTGATCACCCATGGATTAATAAGGCTCTTGAAAGAGCTCAACAAAAGGTAGAAGCTAGAAACTTTGATATTAGAAAAACCTTAATAAAATTTGATAATGTTTTGAATGATCAAAGGCATGTAGTCTTTTCTCAAAGAAAAAATGCAATGAATAGTCAAAGCATATTTGATTATTCTGATGAGTTTTTAAAAGAAATAATTGATGATATCATCAAATTAAAAATCCAAAGTTTATCAAATCCTAAAAGTAATGAGTTTAGTAATCGCCTAAAACAGATTGTTGGTAAAAGTTTTGATGAGTCAGAATTAAAATCATTAATTTCTGCAAAAGATGCTGAGTTAAAAGAAAAAATTATTAACAAATTTTCAGAATCTAGAGATGAGAGAATAAAAATTTTAGGAGAAGATCATGCAAAAGAAATTGAAAAACGAATTTTCTTGCAATCAATTGATCTTAACTGGAAATCTCATATTCAATATCTTGAACAACTAAGACAAGTAATTGGACTTAGATCCTATGGACAACGAGACCCCTTGGTTGAGTATAAAAAAGAGGCTTTTGATTTATTTTCTAATCTTCTTGAAAAATTAAAATTAGATTTTGTAACTATTCTAATGAATTTAAAAGTAGTTACAGAGCAACGAGAAGAAAAAAAAGTATCAATGGTAGATCAAATTAAAAGTGGTAAAAAAATTGGTAGAAACGAACCTTGCTCATGCGGTTCAGGTAAAAAATTTAAGCATTGCTGTGGTGCTTTATAATTTTAGAGCAGACTAAAAATAGTAATCAATATAGCTAAAGCTGCAATTATTGATCCAATTAAAACTTTTTTTGATTTTAAAATTTTATCAAAATTATTATTTTTAATTGTTAGAGTGCTTAAATCTTCAGAGTTACTGATAAACCCTTGATTTCTTCCAATTTTTAAAAATTTATTTTTTCTTTCATTCATTATTTCTTCAGAGGATAAATCTTTAAAATAGTTTAAATTTTTTGATATTGATTCTTTTAAGCTATCTAACATTTGATCTCTATCTCTATGAGCACCACCTAGTGGCTCAGGAATAATTTCATCAATAACTTTTAATTCTAACAAATCTTTTGCGGAAAGTTTCATTGCTTTTGCAGCATCAAGCATTTTTTTTGGATCTCTCCACAAAATAGTTGCACACCCTTCTGGAGAAATTACAGAATAAATAGCATTTTCTAACATAATAACTTTATTAGATGAGGCTAAAGCAATTGCACCTCCAGAACCTCCTTCTCCAATAATAATTGCCAAAGTTGGAACACTTAGTTCCATGCAACATTCAATTGATTTAGCAATAGCCTCTGCCTGACCTCTTTCTTCCGCTCCTACACCTGGATATGCTCCTGGTGTATCGATGAATGATATTATTGGGATATTAAATTTATTTGCTAAATTCATTAGTCGAATTGTTTTACGATACCCCTCAGGCCTCATCATTCCAAAATTTCTTTCAATTCTTGACTCTAAATTTTCACCTTTTTCCTGACCTATTACTAAAACTGATGTGCCATTAAACTTAGCAAATCCTGTTAAAACAGATTTATCCTCCCCATAGAAACGGTCTCCAGATAAAGAAATAAAATCATCAAATAAATTATCAATAAAAAATTTAGATTTTGGTCTATCTTCATGACGAGCAACCATCGTGGTTTGCCAAGGATCTAGATTTGAGTAAATGTCTTTTAATTTTTCATCAAGCTCAGCCTGTGTGCTAGATATTTTTTGAGTGTCTACCTCTGAGAGACCATCCTGATTATAGGGGTCTTTTAACTTCTCTATTTCAGATTCTAAGTTTTTAATATCTGTTTCAAAATTAAGATAATTCTTCATGATTTGTTTATAATAGAAACTTAAATTATAAAAAAGGCAATAAAATGATACTTAAAAATATTTTTTAGTATTATTAATTGACTTAAAATTTTTAAACGATACAAATTTCAAATCGGGAGAGACTAACTGCATTTTAGCGCCGAAGGAGCAACCACCCCGGAAACTCTCAGGCAAAAGGACCGATCAAAGCATAACACTCTGGAAAGAGATTCATTTCCGCCGAAGGAGCAAAACTCTCAGGCAAAAATACAGATGGGGTAACAGAAGTGCTATGCCAGATAAATATATAAATATTAATACTCTTAAAGTTTCAGAAAGCTTGTCAAATTTTGTTAATGAAGAACTGCTAACAGATACAGGTGTTTCGACTGATCAATTTTGGTTAGGGTTTGAAAAAACTGTTAACGAGCTTGAGCCAAAAAATAGAGAGCTAATTAACACAAGAGAAACTTTACAAAAAAAAATTGATGATTGGCATATTAAAAATAAAGGCAATGAAATTAAACTCGATGAATATAAAAAATTTTTGTACGAAATTGGATATTTAAAAGAAGAAGGAGCAGATTTTTCAATTGAAACAGAAAATGTGGATGATGAAATAACTAAAATAGCTGGACCTCAACTAGTCGTACCAATTATGAATGCCCGTTATGCTCTCAATGCAGCAAATGCAAGATGGATGAGTTTATACGATAGTCTATATGGAACCGATGTCATAGAACAATCTGAAGACAGTGTATCGGAAAGATACGATCCTTTGAGAGGAGAGATGGTAATTAAATATTCAAGGGATTTTTTAGATAAGCATTTTCCACTTCAAAATCTTAGTTGGCATAAAATTACAAGTATTGCTGTTAAAGAAGGCAAATTAAAAGTTTTGAAAGGAGCTGATATATTTGATTTGGCTGAAGAAGAAAAATTTATTGGTCATAGAGGAGAGGCAGATAACCCTTCAGCAATTATATTAAAAAATAATAACCTACACATAGAAGTTTTAAGAGACCCAAGAGCGTTCAGTGCTCAACAAGATCACGCAGGGATCAGTGATATTATTTTAGAAGCTGCTGTATCAACCATTTGTGATAACGAAGATAGTGTAGCAGCAGTGGATGCTGAAGATAAAGTTGTTTGTTATAGAAACTGGCTTGGTTTGATGAAAGGTGACCTCAAAACACAGTTCGAAAAAGATGGAAAATTATTTGAAAGAAAACTAAATCCAAATAGAAGTTACATTTCAAAAGATGGTAAAGGACTTAAATTACATGGAAGAAGTTTATTATTAGTTAGAAACGTAGGTCATTTAATGACAAATCCTTCGATAATTTTATCTAATGGTAACGAAGTGCCTGAAGGCATTATGGATGCATTTATAACAGTAGCTGCAGCAATTCATGATTTAAAAAATAAAACAAATTCTAGAGCAGGATCAATTTATATAGTTAAACCAAAAATGCATGGACCAGATGAAACTGCATTTACAGATTTAATTTTTTCTAAAGTAGAGGAAGTATTAGGTTTGAAAAAATATACTTGCAAAATAGGAATCATGGATGAAGAGAGAAGAACATCCTCAAATTTAAAAGAATGTATTAGAACCTTAAAAAATAGAGTTTTCTTTATTAACACTGGGTTTTTAGACAGAACAGGTGATGAAATGCACACTTCAATGGAAGCTGGACCAATGATCAAGAAAGGAGACATGAAGTCTTCTAAATGGATTCTAGCATATGAAAATAACAATGTTGATGTTGGATTAAGATGTGGTTTATCAGGAAAGGCTCAAATTGGAAAAGGAATGTGGGCAATGCCAGATAAAATGAAAGATATGATGGAACAGAAGACTGGACATTTAAAAGCTGGAGCTAATTGTGCTTGGGTTCCATCTCCTACTGCAGCCGCTTTGCATTCATTGCATTATCACGAAATAAATATCTTTAATGAACAAAAAAATATTGAAAAAAGAGAGCAAGCAAAACTAGATGATCTTTTAACAGTGCCTGTTGCAAATAGACCAAATTGGTCAGTAGAGGAAATTAACAATGAAATATCAAATTCAGCACAAACATTATTAGGTTATGTAGTTAGATGGATTGATCAAGGCGTAGGGTGCTCAAAAGTTCCAGATATAAATAACATTGGACTAATGGAAGATAGAGCAACGCTTAGAATCTCATCACAACATATTGCAAATTGGATACATCACGGAATAACCACTAAAATTCAAGTTACAGAAATAATGAAAGAAATGGCAAAAATTGTAGACGATCAAAATAAAGGTGACCCCAAATATGTTAAAATGAGTGATGACTTTGATCGATCTTTAGCATTTAAAACAGCATGTGATTTAATTTTCAAAGGTAAACAACAGCCCTCAGGCTATACTGAACCATTGCTGCATCAAAATAGATTAAAAAAGAAACTTAATCTGAATTAGAATTTAAGTTAGATCTATTTTTAAAAGCTGAAAACAACGTTCCATCATCTAAGCTCTCAATCTCACCACCTACTGGTAATCCTTGAGCTAATTTAGTAATTTTTGCATTAGTATTTTTTAAACTGTCTTGTATATAATAAGCTGTAGTTTGTCCTTCAACAGTTGCACTTGTTGCAAGAATAACTTCCTCTATATTGTCTCTATTTACTCTCTCGACCAAAGAGTTAATTAAAAGATCTTCTTTTCTTTGGCCAACAGAAGAAATTGTTCCTCCTAAAATATGAAAGTATCCTTGAAAAATATTAGAGTTTTCAATTGACCACTGATCGGCAATATCTTCAACAACACAAATCTTTGTGTATTTTTCTTTTAAACTTTCGCAATTAACACAACCATTTAAATTTGATTTTAATGAACCACACGAATTACATCTGGTTACATTTTTGTAAACTTGAGCTAGTGTACTAGCCATAGGTTTTACTAATTCATCTCGATTATTAATAAGTTTAAGAACTATTCTTTTTGCTGACTTTGGTCCTAGGCCTGGAAGCTTTGAAATTAATTTAATTAATTCTTCAATCTCACTAATATTTTGCATTAATTATAACGGCCATTTAAAACCAGGAATTCCAAAACCTCCAGTGGCTTTTGAAATCTCTTCAGTGGTCTTTGTTTTTAGTTGTGATTTTGCACTATTATGCGCAGCAACAATTAAATCTTCAATTATCGTTTTATCTTCCTTAATTATTTCTTCAGATAATTCAATTTTTTGCATTTCACCTTCGCCATCAAGAGTAATTCTAACCGAATTAGAGCCTGAAACTCCTTCAGCTTTAATTTCTTTAATTTTTTCTTGGCTTTCTTTCATCTTAGCCTCTAGCTCTTTGGCCTTATCTAAAATCTTTGTAAAATCAGTCATTTTAATCCTCTTTTTTTTCGTTCAACTTAACATCTATAAGTTCTGCATCAGGAAATTTTTCCATTACTTTTTTATAAATTTCTAAACTTTTAACTTCATTCATTAATTCATCTTTTTTATTTTTTTGTTTTTCTTTAACCGACATCTCACCTTTAGATTTACTAAACGTAATTATCCATCTTTCTCCAGTCCATTCATAAAGTTTTGAGGAAAGATCTTTTACGAAATCTTTATCTAAATTATCATTAAAGGAAATTTCAATTCTATTACTTTCAAATTTTACAAGATTTACATTTTTTTCTAATTCATATTTTAATTTAATTTCTTTTTTTGAAGTACAGACGTTTAGAAGATCATCAAAAGAATTGATTAAATTTTTATCAATTGTTTTTATCTCTGGCTTAACTTCTGGTTTCTGTTTTTCCTCTTGAGCTATATTTTTTATTTGATTAACAGTTCTAGAATTATCTTGAAAATTATTTTCGTTTTCTTCTTTTGTTGAATAATTTTCTGAAATTTCATTTCTTTGGTCTTGATCTAAATTTTTATTTAACTTAATTGAACTTAAATGCATTAATCTTATTAAAAACATTTCAATTGATAAATGTTGATTAGAAACTATATCTAATTCTTCAAGTGAAGATATTGCAAACTGCCAAAATAAAATTAAAACTTCAGAGTCAACCTGATTAGAAATATCTTTAATTTTTGAAAATTCCTCATCATTAAGAGAGAAATTTGTACTTTCTAAAGTTAATGAATTTATATTTTTAAAGTAATAAAGTATCTCTAAAAAATCATTAATAAATACTTTTGGCTCAACTCCCTGATCATAAATTTTTCTATAGATATTAATAACTTTTTCTTCTTCACCTCTTAATATTAATTCAAATAAGTTAATCAACTGAGATTTATCAAAATATCCAAAAATTTTTTGTGCAGCATTAAGATCTAGTTCTGTTTTTTCATCTAAGCTTAGCAAGGCTCTATCTAATAAGGATAAAGCATCTCTTACAGATCCTTCCGATATTTTTACAATTAATTTTAAAGCTTCATCCGATGCTTTGCCATTTTCTTTTTCTTTTATATTTTTAATAAATTCAAATAATTCTGATGATTTAATTCTAGATAAATCAAATCTTTGACATCTAGAAACTACTGTAATAGGTATTTTTTTAATTTCTGTAGTTGCAAAAATAAATTTTAAATATTCTGGTGGCTCTTCAAGTGTTTTTAACAAAGCATTAAATGCTTGTTTGCTTAACATGTGAACTTCATCGATTATAAAAATCTTATATTTTGCGGATGTTGGGCCATATCTAGAAAATTCAATTAGATCTCTTACATCATCCACCCCTGTTTTACTTGCAGCATCCATCTCAAGTACATCAATATGACTAGAGTCAGCTATAGATTTGCAATTATCACACAAATCTTTTTTGCATAAATTTTCTATACCATTTAAACAATTAAGTGCCTTAGCAACAATTCTAGCAGTTGTAGTTTTACCAATTCCTCTTATTCCAGTGAACAAATAAGCGTTAGGAATTTTATCTGCTTTGATTGAATTTGTTATAGTTTCAGCCACCACTTCTTGACCAATAAGATCATCAAAAGTTTGTGGTCTATACTTTAATGCTAATACTTTAGAATTATTATTCATTTAATTTATTTTAAGGAGACTAGAACCTGAATAACTGTCTCTACGACTGCTTCCGTTAAGATCTGGTCGGGTTCAAGCAGCATCCACCTCTAGCCTCCAAAACTATTATAGCAGTTATATTTTCTATTCTACAAGAAAAGATTAATTTTTTTTCTCTCTTAACTTATCAGCCTCAAAAACACCTAAGACGTGAAAATCTTCACAATGAAGGCCTAGCTCCTCTAAAGATTTTTGGACTTTTGGGTCTTCAATATGACCATCCAGATCACATAAAAAAAAGAATGAATCGAAAGTATTTTTTTCAGGATAACTTTGTAATTTAGTTAAGTTCACACCATTAATAGCAAATCCACCTAAAGATTGATAAAGAGCTGCTGGCTTGCTTTTAAGCTTAAATAAAAAAGAAGTGATATATTTATTATTACCAAATTCAGGTTGAGAAATATTTTTACCCATTACTAAAAATCTTGTTAAATTGCCACTTTCATTTTCGATATTTTTTTTCACAATGTCTAATCCATAAATTTTGGCACTTAAAGAAGAAGCTATAGCAGATTGCTTAATATCTTTTGTTTTTGAAATCATCTCTGCAGAACCAGCAGTATCTGCTCTGATGTGTTCAGCTATGTTATTTTCTTTTATAAATTTAGAACATTGAGACAAGCCTTGTGCATGAGAATATACTTCTTTTATATCACTAAGCTTTGC
>JAYOZQ010000013.1:0-13279 GCA_038154225.1 Candidatus Pelagibacter sp. | reverse complement strand
CTATACAAAAAAAATTATTTAATGAGATTAAAGGAAGAATAAAGTTAGATGATGAGTCTCTTCCTTATAAAGATCATACTTACGAATACTGGACCAAGACAACTAAAACTGGCAACTATTCTATAAAACTTAGAAAAAAAATTAACTCAGATGAAATAGAAGAAATTTGGAATGGAGATAAAGAAAAAGAAAATTTAGGTGTAGAATATTTTGGTGTTGGCGATCTAGAAGTAAGTAACAATGATAAGTACCTTGGATATTCTTTAGACACTAAAGGCTCAGAGTATTACACAATTTTTATAAGAAACATTGAGAACAATGAGATTATTACAAAAGAAATTACTGAAACTTCAGGGGGAATAACTTTTAGCTTAGATGATAAATTTATTTTTTATTCCAAGCTCGATGAAAATCATCGTGCAAGAAAGATTTATAGACATGAAATTGGAAATTTTAAGGATCAAGACCAACTAATTTTTGAGGAAAAAACTGAAGCATTCACTGTAAGTATTGGTCTAAGTTCAGATGAAAAGTATTATTTTATAAATTCATCTGATCATAATACATCAGAACAATATTATTTTAGTGTTGAAGAAAAAAATCCTAAACCTAAATTAATTATGCAAAGAGAAAAAGGTATTCTATACTCTATAAGTTCTTGGGATGGAAAATTTTATAACCACACTAACAAAAATGCAGAAGATTTTAAAATTGATGTTTCTGATAGCTTAGAAAATCAAGAATGGAAAACATTTATCCCTGCAAGAGATGAGGTTTTAATTGGTGGACTAACATTTTTAAAGGATTGGATTATTCGATCTGAAACTTCTGATGCATTAGATAAGCTATTTGTAAAAAATATTTCAACAGGAATTGAAGAAGAATTAATATTTTCTAATGAAAAAATTTATGTGCCAGGTGTTTCTTTAGTACAGAGAGATCGAAATACTAATGATATATACCTAGGTTATTCATCTCCTAAAACTCCATCTAGAGTTTATTCATATAATTTAAAAAACAAATCAAAAAAACTTGTCAAAGAACAGGAAATACCCTCAGGGCATAATCCTGATGATTACGTTGTTGAAAGAGTAGAATATAAATCACATGATGGAAGGTTGGTTCCTTTAACAATTACTCGACATAAAAAAACTAAAATTGATGGTTCGGCTAACTTGTTACTTTATGGTTATGGTTCCTACGGCAGTTCAATGAGTCCAAATTTTTCCTCTACTAGATTAAGTTTAATTGATCGAGATATCATCTGGGCTACCGCACATATAAGAGGCGGCATGGAAAAAGGAATGAAGTGGTGGAAAGAAGGAAAGTTAACGAACAAAAAAAATACTTTTGAAGATTATATATATGCTGCAAAATATTTAATTGATCAGAAATATTCATCTAAAGGAAAAATTATAGGTATGGGGGGATCTGCAGGAGGTTTGTTAATGGGTGCCGTTGTAAATCAAGCTCCAGAATTATTTCTAGGTATCATTATGGCTGTGCCATTTGTAGATTCTTTAACAACAAATCTTGATCACTCTCTACCTTTAACTGTTGGGGAATTTGACGAGTTTGGAAATGCCAAAGATAATAAAGAGCACTTTGATTATATATTTTCTTATGCTCCTTATAATAATATTAAAAAAATGGATTATCCCCACATATTAATCACTACTAGCTTAAGTGATAATAGAGTTTTGTTCGATGAACCTGCAAAATTTACAGCAAAATTAAGAGACTATAAAACTGATAATAATTTACTTCTTTTAAAAACAGAAATGAATGCAGGTCATGGAGGAAAATCTGGTAGAGATGGAGCCATTGAAGAAATTGCAGTGGATTATGCTTTTGCATTAAAAATATCAGAAAAAATTTAATTCCCTAATCTTGAAAAATTAAAACCAATTCCTATATATTTTTTGTAAGTCGCCTAATGGGGCTTACAAAAAATAAACTTGCTTAACAAAAAAGGAGAATATTATGACAAGTAAGGATCTATCTATCTTTAACTCACTAAGACCATTTTCAATTGGTTTTGACGATATGTTTGATCAATTTGAAAATATGTTAGGAAATGGAAATTTGACAATGCAGTCAAATTATCCACCCTACAACATCAGAAAAACAGGAAAAGACAACTATGCTATTGAAGTAGCGTTAGCTGGCTTTAACAAAAATGATGTTGAAGTTGAGTTTGAAGATAATTTATTAACTGTAAGAACTAAACCAGTTAATAAATCAGAAGAAAATAATATGGATGGAGAAATTATTCATAAAGGTATCTCACAAAGACAATTTGCAAGATCATTTACCATTGCTGATGATGTAAAAGTTAATGGCGCTCAACTTAGAGATGGTCTTTTAACAATTTCTTGTGAAAGAATAATTCCAGAACATAAAAAGAAAAAGCTTATAGAAATTAAATAAGTTTTACCTTACTTGCGGGGATTATTTCCTCGCAAGTATTTCTTAAAAACAACCGTTAGATACAAACCCGATTACAATATTTTCAGAATTAATTTCAAACCTTCTCTCACAAGGTATTCCATATTTTTTAGTATTATAGATAAACTCAAAATTTCCTTTTGCGTTTTTGAAATCTTCATCTGGTTTTCCTAAATCCATTTGTAAAACACTTGCAGGTTTACTGATATATTTGCTTAACTTTTCATTTTCTTTTTCAACAATTGAGTCTGTCTTTTCTTTAATTGTCTGACAGCCTGTGACCATTAAAATCAGAATAGATGTTAAAAAAAATAAATTTAATTTTCCCATAAATAGATAATAACAACTCAATTATGGCATAAATATAAACTTCTAAGTTGAAATTTGTGAATAAATCTCAGTTTTAAAGAGTATTTTTTAATAGAATCAAATAATTGTCCATTATTAGGAGGACAAATGCTTGAAAATTATTTCAATTATAAAAAACACAAAACAGATTTTAAAACAGAAGTAGTAGCTGGAACAACAACGTTCTTAACTATGGCTTACATAATGTTTTTAAATCCATTTATCTTATCGGGAGAATTTGCCGGACCCGAAAAAGGTTTCTTTGATTTCGGCGCAGTATATACCGCAACAATATTAGCAACAGCACTTGCATGTTTTATAATGGCTTTTTATGGAAAAACTTGGCCAATTGGACTTGCACCAGGAATGGGAATTAATGCATTTGTTGCTTTTGGAGTTTGTGCAGGAATGGGCTACACACCACAAGAGGCTTTAGGTGCAGTACTAGTTGCTGGTGTATTGTTTTTAATAATATCTCTTACACCTATTAGAGCTTGGTTAATAAATTCAATTCCTAAAAGTCTTAAGTTAGGAATTGGTGCAGGTATTGGTTTATTCTTAGCAATTATTGGATTGCAGATCATGGAAGTCGTAGTTGATGATCCAGTAACTTTAGTAAAGCTTGGAGATTTAAGTAACCCAATAGTTTTATTAGGTTGTGCAACATTTATTGCAATCATTGTAATGGAAAAAATGAAAATTAAAGGGAATATTATAATAGGAATTTTAGTATTCAGTATTATTTCATGGGTTGCAGGGTTAGCCAATTTCAATGGTCTGGTAAGTTCACCTCCACCAATGACTTATCTTTTTGAGTTTGATTTATCAGCAGCACTGACTGCAGGAATGTCTACAGTAATATTTACATTATTATTTATTGACTTTTTTGATACTGCGGGAACGTTGACATCAGTTGCAAACGTTGCTGGTAAAGTTGATAAACAAGGTAAACTTCAGGACATCAATAAAGCTATGCTATCTGACAGTGTTGGTACAGTTGCAGGTGCAATGATGGGAACAACAACTGTTACAAGTTATGTAGAGTCTGGCGCTGGTGTAAAAGCTGGTGGTAGAACAGGAATGACATCTCTTGTAATTGGATTGTTATTTTTAGCATGTATATTTTTTGCTCCTTTAGCAACTAGTTTACCAAAACAAATTGATGGTGCAGCTTTATTATTTGTTTCTGTTTTATTTGTTAGAAATATTACAGATATTGAATGGGACGACATTGCAGAGTCTGCTCCAGCAATTTTAGCTATGATTGCAATGCCTTTAACCTACAGTATTAGTAATGGTATTGCTTTAGCATTTGTATCCTATGCTTTAATTAAAATATTCACTGGTAAATTTTCATCTACATCGCCAGCGATATTTATTATTGCAATATTAAGTGTGATAAGCTTTGCAGTTGCTTAATTAAAAAATTTAATAGGGCTAGTTAACTCTAGCCCTATTAATTAATTTCTTTTAATAATTTCTTCTATAGATAGCTCTTCGTAATGTTCGGTTGGCTGAACAATCCATGGGTCTGTATCTAATCTTATTGGACAAAAGTCTGGTTCAAAAGTTGATGATTTTTTTTTCCATAAACAAGCTGTTTTAACTTCTTTTATATAATCTTTAGTCGGGCCATAATTTTTTAACCACTCTATACTTTTATTTAGTGTTAATCCTGTGTCGGATAGATCGTCCACTAAAAGTACTTTGTTATAATCTTTGCTCTCAGCTAAAGAACTAATTTCTCTTGCAAACATTAGTTGGCCTTGTTTATCTTCCATTCCCTCTCCTGAGTAACTCTGAATAACAATATAAGCGGTTGGTAGTTTTAATATTCTTGAAAGGATATCTAATATTGGGGCCGCACCTCTCATTATTCCAACTAAAACTGTTGGTTTATATTTTTTATGAATCTCGATTGCTAACTTTTCAACAATTTTGTTATACTCATCAAAAGTGATAATTAATTTGTCAGCCATGAATTTTACTATCATAACTAAAAAATTTTAAAAGGGAGAAATAATGAAAGCTTATTGGATCAGTTTATATGTCAAAGTTGAAAATCAAGATAATTTAAAAAGATATGCAGAAACTGTAACACCAATTATCAAAAGTTTTGGGGGAGTTCCTTTAGTAAGAGGCGGAAATCACAAAACATTTGAAGGTGATGATTTTGTTAGAACAGTTGTGTGGGAGTTTCCGAGTTATGAAAAGGCTATAGAATGCCATAATAGCAAGGAATATTTAGCTGGATGGGATATTGCAAAAAATACTACCGTAAGACATATGCAGGTAATAGAGGGATTTAGTACTGAATAGGTTCTGGATCAATACTTCTCCAAAGATACCAAGTTGCAACAGAACAATATGGTGAAAATCTTTTATTCAATAAATTTACATAACTTTCAGGTGGTAAATATTTTTTTTTATAATTTTTTGAGATAGCTCTTAATAAACCTATATCTTGAACTGGCCAAATATTAGATCGATTATATGTAAACAGTAAAATCATTTCAGCTGACCATCTTCCGATTTGTCTCAATTGAGAAAGATATAGTATCGCATCCTCATCTGACATTTTAGATATAATTCTAGGATTAAAAGATTTGTCTAAAATTTGCTTTGATAAACTTTGAATGCCTTTTACTTTTTGCTTGCTAAGCCCACATGATTTTAATTGAGCAAATGATAAGTTATTAACTGTTTTGGCATTAATTTTATTTTTACATTTTTTTTTAAATCGTAAAAAAACTGAGTTTGCTGCTGCAACACTGATTTGTTGTCCAATGATACTTTTACAAAGTGAAAAAAAAACATCTTTTCTAGTTGTTAAAATTTTTTCCGATGGAGATTTATATTTATTAATCAAAGATGACATTACTTTATCTTTTTTAGATAAATATTTTTTTGCAGTATTCCAATATGCAGGGGTATTACTCATGTCTTGCAACCGATACACGTTTCTTTAAAGTCATCTCTCTTTTAAATATTATAAATGAAGAAAAAATTACCAACAAAGCTCCTATTAGGGTTTTTGAAGTAGGTATTTCGTCCCAAATTAAATAACCAAAAATTATTGCAAAAATTAAAGCTAAATACTTTAGTGGAGATACTAAACTTACCTCTGAAAGTTTATAAGATTGAGACAACCATAAATTTGCTAACCCCCCCAATATTCCTATCATTGAAAGTAGAATTAGATCTATCATATTTGGCATAATCCAATTTTGATAAAAAGTAAAAAAACTTAAAATCATTATAGAAAATGAAAAGAAAAAACTAATAAGCCAGACAGGCTCTGTTGTAGATAATTTTCTAATTGAAATTGCAACATACGATAAACCTAAACAAAAAATAATAGGATATATGTAATAAAGATTTAATGAGCTAAAACCTGGTTCTGAAATAACAATGATCCCAATAAAACCCACTAAAACAGCTAACCATCTATAAAATCCAACTTTCTCATTTAATAAAAAAATTGAAAAAATAGTTGTAAATATTGGAGCAGCAAATGAAATACTAACGACTGTTGCAAGAGGTAAATTTCTTAAAGCAATAAATATTGACATTAATGCAATCAAACCAGCTAAGCATCTTTTTAAATGTAAAAATGGTCGATTAGTTTTATAAAAATCAAAGTACCTGTCTTTAGGTATAAGAAATAAAAGAGGTATTATTCCAAAAAAACCTCTAAAAAATAACACTTCTCCAACTGGATATTCATCAGACCACTTAACTATGACATCCATTAATGAAAATGCACATACTGAAATGAACATGTAAAAAAAGCCCAATTGATTTTTAGACAACATATGATTAACTTTAAATTAATTAAGTTAATTATCAATGGAAATAGCAATTTTAGGTTTGGGATGTTTTTGGGGACCAGAAATTAAGTTTAGTAAACTTGATGGAGTTGTTAAAACTGAAGTAGGTTATTGTGGAGGCAATAGTAGTAAAACAACATATAAAGAAGTATGTACTGGAACTACTAATCATGCTGAAGTCGTAAAATTAGACTTTGACCCAAAAATTATTTCTTATGAAAAAATTTTAAAATTTTTTTTTGAAATTCATGACCCAACAACTTTAAATTCTCAAGGTCCAGATTTTGGTACTCAGTATAGAAGTGAAATTTTTTATTTAAATGATCAACAAAAAGAAATTTCAGAAAAAGTAATTAAAGAGGAAAATATTAAATTTTCAGGAAAAATTGTCACTAAAACTTCTTTGGTAAAAAATTATTGTCCAGCAGAAGAGTATCATCAAAAATATTTAGAAAAAAGATAGTATGTCTTTAGTTGATACAAATTGGTTAGAGAAAAACATTAATAATGTAAAAATTATTGATTGCTCCTGGCATATGCCTCAGGCAAATAGAAATGGCTTTGAGGAATATCTAAATGAGCATATACCAAATGCAATTTTTTTTGATCTAGATAAGAATTCAAAAACAAATACTGACCTGCCCCATATGCTAACTGATTTAAATTCATGGGAAAAAATTATGGGAGATATGGGTATTGAAAATAAAGATGAAATTGTAATTTATGATAATTCAGATGTAATAAGCTCATGTAGATGTTGGTATAACTTAATCTATTTTGGGCATGATCCAAAACTAGTTCATATTCTTGATGGTGGATTTAAGAAATGGAAAAAAGAAAATAAAATCACAGATAATAAAGAAGTAATTACTAAAAATTCTATCTATTCATGTGAAGAAAATATAGAGCTTGTTAAAAGTAAAAAACAGATAGATGAAAATATTAATAAAAATGATTTCACGGTCATTGATGCTAGAAGCAGAGAAAGATTTGAGGGTAAAGTTGCTGAGCCTAGAAAAGGTTTAAGAAGTGGTTCAATTAAAAACTCTTTATGCTTACCTTTTAAGGAATTAATTAATGATGATCATACATTCGTTAGCAAAGATGAAATTACAAAAAAATTTAAGTCACTAAATTTTGACCCTAGTAAAAACCTAGTATTTTCATGTGGTTCTGGAGTAACCGCAAGCGTTTTGGCTCTAGCTTATTCATTAATAAATGATAAATATATGCCGACTATATACGATGGCTCATGGTCAGAGTATGGAAAGAATTAATTTATGAAAACATCTACAAAAGTAACAAGTATAGTAATTATATTTTTTTTAATCATAGCAACCGTAATCATTGGCAGAACAATGATAGGGAATCATTTTAAAAAAAAATTTAGTAAAAGACCCCCACCAGGAATAATAGTAACCACTACTGAAGAAAGAATTTTTGAAAATATTATAAGTACATATGGAACTGCAGCTCCAATTCAAACTCAATCTTTTAAAATTGAAAAATATGAAATACTAGATCCAATAAATTTTAATCAAAAAGTCAAAAAAGGAGATGTAATTGCTAACCTTAAGAACAGAAAAATAATTGCACAATTTGATGGAGTTATTGGAAAAAGAGAATTTTCTGAAGATTTAGAAGTTTCAAAATCTTCTATACTAGTTAACCTTGAGGATAGTAGTTCAATTTATTGTGATGTAGATATACCTGAAATTTTTGTACCATTTATTAAAGTAGGATTACCAGTCGATATAAAATTTTCTGGATATAAAAATAAAATTTACAAAGGAGAGATTGACTCTTTTGCAAGCAGAATAAGTGAAGATACTAGGGCTTTAACTACCAGAATAAAGATGGATAATATGGCTGGCGAAATACTTCCTGGTTCATTCCTAGAGATTTCAATTAAATATGACATTAGAGATGGTTTAAGCGCACCAGATACAAGTACAATAGTTGAAGGTGAAAATGTTTATATTTATAAAGTTGATGAAAAAAACAAAGTGATTAAAACAAAAGTAACTATTGGGGATAGATATTTAGGTTTTGTTGAAATTTTAGATGGACTAAACAATGGTGATAAAATTGTTGCCGAAGGAACTAAAAAAGTTAGACCAAATTTAACGATAAGACCAATTGAAAAAGGATCTAACAAAAAACAAGGAAACTCTAGTTGGGGCAAGAAAAAGGAATCAAAAAATACTGGAGAAAAAAAAGGTAAATTTGATTGGATAAAAAATATTTTTAAAAAATCTGACAAAGAAAAAAAATAACTAAATGTATATAACTGAAGTAAGCATTAAACGACCTGTTGTGGCATGGGTCATGTCTCTAATCTTAATTATATTTGGAATATTTGTTTTTTCAGAATTACCTGTTCGAGAGCTTCCAGATGGAATTCAACCTCCTGTTGTTCAGGTTCAAACAGACTATAAATCAGCATCAGCAGAAATAATTGATGAAGAAATTACTCAAAAACTAGAAGATGTAATTGGGGGAGCTGAAGGTATAAAAAATATAGATTCAAGCTCTTTAAATGGAAGAAGTAGAATTAATATTCAATTTAATACAGATATAGACTTAGATGATGCAGCAAATGATATAAGAGAGAGAGTTGCTCGAGTTGTAGATAATTTGCCAAGTGAAGCAAATCCTCCACAAATTTTAAAACAAGCCGCAGGTTTTACAACTACCATGTGGGTAGCGCTGTCATCTCCCACTTGGAACGATCTAGATCTTGGAGATTATGCTGAAAGATATCTTGTAGATGCATTTTCAAGTGTACCTAATGTAGGAAGAATTTTAGTTGGTGGATTACGAGAACTAAGTGTTAGAGTTTGGATAGATCCAATAAAATTAGCTGCAAATAATTTAACAATACAAGAGGTAGAAAGAGCACTTAGAAATGAAAACATTAACCTTCCTGCCGGGACATTAGAGGCAAATAATAAAGATTTAACTTTAAATATTGATAAATCTTACACTAGCATAGATACAATTAAGCAGCTTCCTATTCAAAAAAATAAAGAAAAAATAATAATTCTTTCTGATGTTGCAAATGTGGAATTTGGTCCAGTTTCAGAAAAAACTTTATTTAAAGCACAGAGTAAAAATGCATTGAATTTAAAAACTGTAGGAATAGGGATTTATGCAAAGAGTGGTGCTTCAACCGTAGAATTATCTAATCAAATAAAAGTTAAAATAAAAGAACTTAATAAATCTTTACCAGATGGACTAAAATTAGAAATAGCTTTTAATAGAGCAACGTATATTGGAGCAGCAATCGAAGAGGTATACAAAAGTTTAATTATTGCTTTTATATTGGTTGTTTTAATTATTTATTTATTTCTTGGTAATCTTAAAGCAGTAATTGTTCCAGCAGTAGCATTACCAGTTAGTTTAATTGGTTCTTTTCTTGGACTATATATGTTTGATCTATCAATCAATATATTTGTATTATTGAGCTTTATTTTAGCAATAGGAATAATCACTGATGACTCTGTAATTATGACTGATGCAATTTATACACGGATAGAAAATGGTGAAACACCATTGGTAGCAGCATACAAAGGTTCAAAACAAATTACTTTTGCTATTATTGCAACTACATTAATTTTAGTTGCAGTATTTTTACCATTAATTTTTATAAAAGGAATTTCTGGAACATTATTTAAAGAAACTGCTATAGCACTATCTTTCTCTATTGTAGTATCTTCTTTTGTAGCATTAACTTTATCTCCAATGCTAGGAAGTAAATTCTTAAATAAAAAAGAAAAAATTAATTTTTTTGTTAAAAAATTTAATATTGGATTTAAATCTTTTACAGGATTTTATATAGACTCACTTAAATATTGGATAAATAAGAAAAAAACTATTTCTGTATTTATAATCTTTGTCATTTGTGCATCTGGATATCTTTTTAATTTTTCAAAAAAAGAGTTATTGCCGATGGAAGATAGAGGCTCTTATTTAATAATAGGATCAACTGATGAAGGAAGTTCATTTGAATATACTCAAGAAAAAGCACAAAAAATTGAAGCTAGAATATTAAAGTTATTGCAAGCTGAAAATAGTCCTTATGAAAGACTAATAATGAGAGTTCCTGGTTTTGGTAGATCAGCAACAACTTATAATACATTTATTATAATTGCTTTATTAGATGAGTGGAAAAACAGAGAAAAAGGAAGTCAAACAGTCTTAAGAGAAGCTATTGGACAAGTAGTTTCAGTTCCAGAGACTTTTGCTTTTCCAATATCTCCTCAAGGAATAAGGGTTTCAAGCTATAACAAACCAGTACAGATGGTTATTTATGGATCAAGTTATGAAGAACTTGAGGAAATCCAAAGCAATGTATTGAGAGAACTCAGAAAAAATAGGAGTATGTCTCGAATTGAGAGTGATTACACAAAAAATAAACCTGAAGTTAAATTAATCACAAATAAAAATCGAGCTAACGACTTGGGTGTATCCACTGAAAACATAGGAAGAACTCTTGAAACACTTTATGGTGGTAAAAGAGTGACTTCTTTTAGTAAAGAAGGAAGAGAATATCCAATTATATTACAACAATATTTAGCTGACAGAAGAGATAAGGATGGTTTGTCTAAGATCTTTGTTAGATCTGAAACAACAGGAAAATTGGTTTCTATAGCAAGTCTTGTTGAGTTTAAAGAAAAAGGGACTGCAGAAGCATTACCAAGATATAATCGTCAAAGAGCTGTTACGATTTCAGCTGCTCTTTCTGAAGATTACACTCTAACAGAAGCAATTAAATATTTAGAAGATGTAATGGTTAAAGTAGCACCTCAAAATCAAATTACTTGGAAAGGGAAATCTGAGGAACTTAAAGAAACAACTAATGAAATTTATATAATTTTTGCTCTAGCTTTATTAACTGCTTATTTAGTTATGGCAGCAACATTTAATTCTTTTGTTCACCCATTTATAATTATTCTAACTGTACCACTCGCTGTCTTTGGTGGATTAGTTTTTATTTTACTTTTAAATAGCTCAGTAAATATATTTTCACAAATTGCATTAATTATACTCATAGGTATATCTACTAAGAATAGTATTTTAATTGTAGACTATGCTAATCAATTAAGAACCACTGGTATTAAAATAGAAGAAGCTTTGATTAAGGCTTGTCAGCTGAGAATTCGACCAATAGTAATGACTTCTTTGAGTACTATGATCGCAATGCTTCCTCTTGTAATAGGAAATATTGGGCCTGGAGCTGGTGAAGGCTCAAGATTAGCTGTTGGATCTACAATTTTAGGAGGAATGATAATTTCAACCTTCTTTACTTTGTACGTAACTCCTACAATGTATCTTACTCTTGCTAAAAATACTAAGCGTATTGATGCGGTAGATATTGAGTTAAAAAAACAATTAGACTAAAAAATAATATATTTATTTGTGGATAAAGAATTTTTACATTCTTTTAGTTGATTTTTATAAACATTAGATTGTTTCTCAACTCTTTTTGCTAAATTAATTATTTTTTTATTTTTTTTGTAATGTTTATAATTTCCCCATCCTTCATGATAAGCAACATACTGCTTAAAGGCATCAGTTTTAGATATATTTAAAATGGAACTAGATTTACTTGTATACCAACCGATAAAATCAACACTATCTTTAAACCTAGTTCTTACAGCAAGTTTATTTCCTGTTTCTTTTTTATATTGCTCCCAAGTACCATTAACAGCTTGAGAATATCCAAATGAAGTTGAGGGTCTTTTATAAGGAATTACTTTAAAAAGTTTTTGTCTAGGTGGTTTTGCAAGCCAATCAAAATCTGATTCCATTTTTATAATAGCAAGCTGTAAATAAACAGGGGTTCCCCATTTTTTTTCTGATTTACTTGCATGTTTAAACCATAGATATCTTTCATTAAATATTGAACAACTATTTGAAGTGTTTTTTGGTATTGAAGAACAGGCAGAAACAAAAAATATTATTATAAGCAATGAATTAAATCTTAAAAACTTCATATAATTTAATTAGTAGTCATATTTTATAAATTAATTTAAAAGATTAACAAATGAGTTATTTAATTTTAGTTAGACATGGTCAAAGTACATGGAACCTTGAAAAAAAATTCACAGGATGGGTTGATGTAGATTTAACTGAAAATGGTAAACTAGAAGCAAAAAAATCAGGTGAGTTAATAAAATCAAAAAATATCAATATTGATATTTATTACTCGTCCTTTCAATTAAGAGCAAAAAATACCTTAAAATTAATAAAAGAAATATTACAGGATACAACAATTTCAAAAGAGGCTTGGCAATTAAACGAGAGACATTACGGTGCGCTTACTGGTTTAAATAAAGATGAGATGAAATTAAAACTAGGTGAAAAAAAAGTTCATCAGTTTAGACGTTCATGGGATTTAAGACCAGATCCATTAGATAAAAATAATCCTTATCATCCAGTAAATATTGAAACCTATAGAGAAATACCAATTAATAAAATTCCTGACACAGAGTCTCTTAAAGATACTTATGAAAGAGTATTAGAGTTTTATAAAAATGATATAGAAACTAAAATTTCAGAAAATAATATTTTAATTTCTGCACATGGAAATTCAATTAGAGCATTATGTAAATATTTATTTAAATTAGATGAAAATCAAATTTCAAAAT
>JAYOZQ010000012.1:0-13515 GCA_038154225.1 Candidatus Pelagibacter sp. | reverse complement strand
TGACCAGAGTCAACTCCACCAACACCTATTATTTTAATTTTCCCTTTTAATAATTTGTAAAATCTATTTATTAAAATATTAGATTTTTCTTCTATAGGTTTTCCAGACAAACCACCTTTTTGATGTCTTTGAATATTACTAAGTTTGTCTCTGGTAGCCTCTGATGTGTTTGAAACAATTATTGCTTTTATTTCATGCTCTAAAAGAATTTCAGAAATTTGGCTCACTTGATCTTCACTTATGTCTGGTGAAACTTTAACAGCAATAGGAATATTTGAATTTAAATTTTTCTTTTCTTCCATGATGGATTTGAGCAGATCTTGTAGTTTATTTCCTTCATGAAATGTTCTCAAATTCTCAGTATTTGGGGATGAAATATTTATTGTTATATAGTCTGCATCATCATAAAAAGTCTTTAATCCAATTAGATAATCATTCAATCTATCACTGGAGTCCTTATTAGGGCCAATATTAATACCTAATAATCCTAATTTTTTATTTCGCTTGATACGATCTTTAACAATTTCAGCACCATGATTATTAAAGCCTAGTCTATTAATCAAAGCTTCATCCTCTACCAATCTAAATACTCTTGGCTTGGGATTACCATATTGTTTTAAAGGAGTAATTGTTCCAACTTCGACAAACCCAAATCCTAACTTAAATAATGCATTATATACCTCAGCATTTTTATCAAACCCAGCTGCCATTCCAATTGGATTATCTAAATCTTTACCAAAAATTTTTGTTTGAAATATTGAGTCATTTTTATGTTCATCAAATACGTTTGGAATTAAATTAAATTTTAACGACTTGATTGCTAGAGTATGTGCTTTTTCTGGATCTACTTTAAATAATAGTGGTCTTAGTTTAGAAAACATTATTTTAATTTATTCATTAACAGCTCAGTAGTTTCTTTTACACCAAAAAAACTAATAAAAAATCCCATTCGAGGTCCATTTTCATCTCCAAAAACAACCTCATATATCAATTTAAACCAATCTCTTAGATTTTCAGCATAACCATTTTCTTTTCCTGTTGAATAAATCAAAGTCTGAATATCTTCTGGTGACATTTCATCAGTACATTTTTCAAGAGTTTTAACCAATGCTTCAAGTGCTAATCTTTCTGACTGATTTGGTGTTTTATATTTTTTTTGAGCTTTAATTACATCATTAAAATATTTTATTGCATAACCAACTAATCCATCAAAGATTGGAAAATTTGCTTCGGAAATATCTGGTTTATATTTCTTAACAAACTTCCACAATAAATCCTTACTGTCAGCATTGCTTGTCTCAACTAGATTGAGCAACATTGAAAATGTCATAATCATTTCTTCCTTTGGAATATTGCCATTGTGAACATGCCATACGGGATTCATCAATAACTGTAGCTCATTTTGTTTTTTAGATTTTTCAATACAATCTAAATAGTCATCAACTGCTTTAGGAACTATTTCTTTATATAGTTTTTTTGCTCTTTTTGGATTTTGATACATATACAAAGATAAGCTCTCTGGTGAAGCATATTCTAACCATTGGTCAATTGTAATACCGTTACCTTTTGATTTTGAAATTTTTTCACCCTTTTCGTCTAAAAATAGCTCATAGGCAAAGCCAGAAGGGTTTTTCTTTCCTAGTAAATTTATTATTTTTGTAGATAAAATTGCGCTTTCTATCAAATCCTTTCCGTACATCTCAAAATCAATATCTAAAGCGTACCATCGCATTGCCCAGTCAACTTTCCATTGTAATTTACAATTTCCATCTAAAATACTTGTCTCTAATTTTTTTCCTTTATTATCAAAAATAATATTTGATTTTTCTTTATCAATTTCGATTACTGGAATTTCTAAAACATGTCCTGTCTCAGGACAAATAGGCAAGAAAGGACTATAAGTTTGTTGGCGCTCTTTACCTAGCGTGGGAATTATAATATTCATAATGCCCTCATAATTTTCTAAGATAATTTTAAGGGTAGGATTAAAAAATCCACTTTTATAAAGTGATGTAGAGCTCTGAAAATTATAATTAAATTTAAAACTATCTAAAAAATTTTTTAACATTTCATTGTTGTGTTCACCAAAGCTATCAAATTTTTCAAACGGATCAGGAACTTGGGTTAGTGGTTTATGAAGATTATCTTTTAACAATTCTTGATTAGGAACATTATCTGGCACTTTTCGTAAACCATCCATATCATCAGAAAATGTTATGATTTCAGTTGGAAAATCAGATAATTGTTTTAAAGCATTTACCATCATTGAAGTTCTTGCAACTTCACCAAATGTTCCTATATGTGGAAGACCACTAGGACCATATCCTGTTTGAAGAGTAATTTTGCCTTTTTTTTCTATGAAACTTTTTCTCTCTCTAAGTAATTTTTTCGCTTCAACAAAAGGCCAAGCACTAGTTTTATCTAAATTTTCTTTTTTTATCATGAATTATGCTTCTAAAAATCTTAAATCAGTGATTTTACTAATTCTTATAGAGTTGAAATTTATTTACCATAAAATAATGTTCTTTCAAAATGTCTAATTACAAAACTGTTTTTTTTACACTAGGAATTTTGCAAATAATTCTAGGTGTTTCGATGTTCATACCTATTATTGTACAATTTGCCTACGCTGAAATAGACTCATCATTTTTTGGAGCATCAATCATTACAATAATTTTTGGAACTTTATTTTTTTTATCAAATTTAGATCATGATAAAAAATTAAATTTACAACAAGCATTTCTTCTGACTGCGCTTTCTTGGCTAAGTATTGCAATTTTTGGATCTTTGCCCTTTATATTTTCAACAATAGAACTTTCTATTACAGATGCATTTTTTGAGAGTATGTCTGGAATAACAACCACTGGTTCAACTATTATTTCAAATCTAGAATTTACACCAAAGGGAATTTTATTATGGAGAGCTATACTGCAGTGGTTGGGTGGAATTGGTATTATTGTAATGGCCATAACTTTAATGCCAATAATGAATGTTGGTGGTATGCAATTATTTAAAATATCAAGCAACGACTCATCAGAAAAAATACTTCCAAAATCAAAAGAAATAGCTTTAAGATTAATTTATATTTATTCAGGATTAACTATCATTTGTGCAATGACTTACTGGTTATTTGGAATGAGTAAGTTTGATAGTTTAACTCATGCTATGACCACAATAGCCACAGGAGGTTTTTCAAATTACAATCAGTCTATTGGTTATTTTGATAGTATACCAATAGAGATAGCTTCCATGATATTCATCGTTTTAGGAAGTATACCATTTATTGCATACATTAAATTTATTAGTGGAAACAAAAAAATTTTTTTAACAGATGTGCAAATTAGAACTTTTTTTAAAATTATTATCACTACAATTTTATTATTGTCTGCATACTTGCTTTTAAATAATCATGAAAACTTTAGCCTTAGGTCAGTTTTCTTTAATAGTATTTCTATATTAACTGGAACTGGTTACGTTAATTCTGAATATGATAGTTGGGGTAGCTTTCCAATCACATTGTTTTTAGCCCTTATGTTCATGGGTGGTTGTGCTGGATCAACTACTTGTGGTATTAAAATTTTTAGAATTCAAATTTTATATTCATTTATATCAACTCAACTTAAAAAAATTATATATCCAAAAGGTGTATTTGTAATTAAATACGACCAAAGTTCAGTTGATGATAAATTTATTGCATCAATAATTTCTTTTATTTATTTTTACTTTGTTATTTTCTTTATTCTTGCAGCATTACTATCTTTAACAGGTCTTGATTTTATAACTGCACTTTCAGGAGCTGCTACATCAATCTCTAACGTTGGACCAGGATTGGGCCCTATAATTGGTCCTAATGGAGATTTTTCATCCTTACCTGATATTTCAAAATGGATTTTAACAGTTGGTATGATTTTAGGTAGACTTGAGCTATTTGCAATATTAGTATTATTTCTACCATCTTTTTGGAGAAACTAACAATGCTTGAAATAAAAAAACAATCTCTGTCAGAAACTTTTTCAGTTTATTTTGATAGAAGAATGTTGAGAATATTATTGCTTGGAGCTATTTCTGGTTTTCCATGGGTATTAATTGGCAGTAGTTTAAGTTTGTGGTTAAAAGAAGAAGGTTTGAGTAGATCAACTATAGGATGGGCAGGATTAATATTTGGGGTATATGCATTCAATTATCTATGGGCACCTCTTATAGATAGACTTCAAATTCCTTATCTTACCAAAAAACTTGGTCATAGACGTGGCTGGATAGTTTTAATGCAAGTGGCAATTTTAATCAGTTTGATTGTTTGGAGTTTAATAAATCCAACAGAGAATCTAGCACTATTAATTACAGTTGGCTTGATCATTGCAATTGCATCAGCAACGCAAGATATAACTGTAGATGCATTAAGAATTGAACAAATTGGAGAAAATGAAGGTAAATCAATGGCTGCTGGTGCTGCAATGGCAGTAGTTGGTTGGTGGAGTGGATATAAATTGGGTGGTGTAATAGCTTTATTTACTGCGGAGTATTTTCAAAACATTGGCATAATTAATTATTGGCAATCAACATTTTTAATTTTAGGTGTTGTGGTAATTTTAATGAATATTGGACTTATGTTTGTTCATGAAACTCATTCGGATTCTAGGAAAGTTAATCAAAAGAAAACTGATGAATTAATTCAAAGTAAAATTGGATCAAAAAATTTTATTACGAATATAGTTGCATGGATAAGTGGTACTCTTGGAGGTCCAATAATAAGTTTTTTTAAAAAAAATGGATTTTCTATAGCTTTAGGTATTTTAGGTTTTGTGTTTTTATTTAAGATAGGTGAGGCATTTTTAGGTCGTATGTCTATAGTATTTTACAAAGAAATAGGATTTTCAAAGGGTGATATTGCTATTTATTCGAAAACTCTAGGCTGGATAACGACAGTTATATTTACTTTATTGGGCGGTCTGTTTGTAATTAGATCTGGAGTTTTAAAAGCAATGTTTCTTGCAGGTATTTTAATGGCTGCAACTAATTTATTATTCACAGCATTGGCTTGGAGTGGAAAATCTGAATGGCTATTTGCTGTTGCTGTAATTTTTGATGATATAGCAGCTGCTTTTGCTACAGTTGCTTTTGTAGCATTTATATCTTTATTAGTAGATAGAACTTACACTGCAACACAATATGCATTACTAGCATCAATTGGAACCGCTGGAAGAACAACACTTGCATCATCATCAGGAGCATTAGTAGATTGGTTAAATGGAGATTGGGGTACATTTTTTATTTTAACAGCGATAATGGTTATTCCCTCTTTAATTTGCTTATGGTTTATTAAAGATAAATTAAAATTAAGTGAAAAATAATTATTTTTTTAAAAAACAATTTTCCAATATTTATAAAAAAACTTCAAAAAATTCTGAAGTTACATCACAAATAATTTATGGTGAAAAATTTAAAATTTTATCAAAAAACAAAAAATGGATTAAAATTAAAACATTATTTGATAATTATATTGGATACATAGAAAATAAGGATTATGTGGATAAACATGATCCCAAATATAAGGTCTATTCTTTAAAGGCTAGAGTCAGTAATAAGTTTAATAAAAAGACTAAAAATTTTTTACCTTTTGGATCAAAAGTTGATCTAATTAATGAGAATAAAAATCATATAGAATTTGAAAAAAATAAATGGTTAAAAAAAAGTGATTTAAAAAAAATTGATCATAAAGAAATTAACTTTAATAAAATATTCAAATTATTTCTAAAAACAAAATATGTTTGGGGAGGAAAAACTTATAGAGGAATAGATTGCTCAGCCTTATTACAAATATTTTACTATTATAATAATAAGTTTTTTCCTCGAGATACCAAGGATCAAATTAAATATTTAAAAGGAAACTTAAAAAGAAATTATCAAAAGGGAGATATCATTTTTTGGAAAGGGCATGTAGCAATGTGTTTAAATTCCAAGCAATTGATACATGCATATGGACCTGAAAAAAAAGTATTGATTATGCCTATACTTAAGACAATTAAAAGAATTGAAAATACAGCAAAACTTAAAGTTAAAAAAATAGCTAAAATTAAAATTTAGCTTCTTCCAAAATCTGGCTTATTAATATCTTGTTTGAGTTTAATTATTTTTGATCTGACTTTTTTAGTTTGAATTAATTTTTTTAGAATTGATCTATTATTTTTAGAATTAATATCTTTTTTAAATGAATTTAAATTTTTAATAAATAAATCAATTACCTTTGAAATATTTTTTTTGTTATTAAAAAAAATATCTCTCCACATAATTTCATTAGAAGCAGCTATTCTTGAAAAATCTCTTAATCCACCAGCGCTATATTTAATCAAATCATAATTTTGGATTTTCTCAAAATCTTGTGCTGATTTTACTAAATTGTAAGCAATTAAGTGAGGAAGATGGCTCGTCATTGAAAATATTTTGTCATGTTTTTCAGCGCTCATAATAACAATTTTTGACCCCATCTTTTTCCAAAAACTACTTAATAAATTTAAATGTTTTTTCTTAGTATTTTTTTCTTTAATTAAAACGCACCACTTGTTTTCAAATATATCTTGTTTACCATTTTCAGGCCCACTAACTTCTGAACCTGCAATCGGATGTCCTTGAGTCCAAGTAATACCCTTTTTTAAAAAACTTTTTATAATTTTTGAGGACTCTATTTTTGAAGAACCAATATCGGTGATTATATTCTTATTCGATAAAGATTTATTCATTTTAAGAATTAAATTTTTATACTCACTCATAGGTGTGCTTAAAATAATTAGATCTGATTTTTTTACAGCTTGATCTAAATCTTTAATAATTATACCCGGAAGTTTTAATCTTTTTATTTTAGATACATTTGAACTAGATTTTTCATAAATAAAAATTTTATTTGCAATTTTTTTTTTATGTATTCTTCTTAACAGAGAAGAACCTAGTAGACCGCAACCAATAATTAAAATATTTTTCATATTAATTTAATATATTTTTTACAGCATCCATAAATGCTAAATTTTCACTTCTAGAGCCAATGGTTAATCTTAATTTATTTTTAATATGATAGCCATCTTCTGTAGATCTAACAATAATTCCTTTATTTTTGAGTTTCTCATAAAATTCTTTTGCAGAATGGTTGCTTCTTTTAAAATCTAATAATAAAAAATTTGCAGAAATCGTATTAGAAAATATTTGGTATCTTTCTAGAAAAGATTTTATTTTCTTTGCAAAAATTAAATTGTGCTTTATTGATTTTTCTATAAATTTAGAGTCTTTAAGCGATTCAACAGCTGCTAATTGAGCAAGTAAACTTACATTAAAAGGTGGTTTAATTATATTTAAAGCATCTATAATTTTTTTAGAACCATATCCCCACCCCACTCTTAAAGAAGCTAAACCAAAAATTTTTGAGAATGTTCTCAAAATAAACACATTATCTTTATTTTTAAACAGGTCTAAACCTGATTTATAATCTTTATTTTTCATATATTCTGCATAAGCATCATCCACAACTAATAAAATATTTTTGTTCAATTTTTTTCTTAACTCTAATAATTCTTTTTTAGTCAAATAGGTTCCTGTTGGATTATTTGGATTTGCTAAAAAAACTATTTTAGTTTTTTTTGTTACCTTGTTGATTATTTCAGATACTGAAATTTTAAATTTTAATTCTTTCGCAAAAACTACTTTGGCACCTACAATGTTTGCATATATCCTATACATTAAGAAGCTATATTGAGGCACTATAACTTCGTCTTTTGGATTTAAATATAACTGACAAATCATTTGAATAACCTCATCTGAACCAGCTCCACATATAATCTTATTACTGTTACATTTATATTTTTTTGAAATTTCTCTTCTCAAAAGTTCAGATTTTCCATCTGGATATCTCTCTAATTTCAATTTTTTATCAGAAATTATTTTCTTTGCTCTAGGACTCATTCCTAAAGCGGACTCATTTGCTGACAATTTTATAATTTTTTTTAATTTTTTTATTTTAGATTTACCTGGCTTATATGCCTCAATATTAAAATTTTTAAATTTTGGAATGGTCATTTTTTTATTATGAGCTCTTTATAGATAAAAATATAAATTTTTACACTG
Source organism: Candidatus Pelagibacter sp. (assembly GCA_038154225.1). GTDB lineage: Bacteria > Pseudomonadota > Alphaproteobacteria > Pelagibacterales > Pelagibacteraceae > Pelagibacter. The sequence goes on along the minus strand of JAYOZQ010000012.1, from coordinate 5,406 downwards.
AATAAGACAATTTTTAAAAAATTGACATAATAAATAACTTCTAGTACAAAATTTATGCGCTGATTTAACTGAATTGCGAGCGCTTAAAAAAAACCGCTAAAATTGTTTTTTTTCTCCCAATTCAAATAATCACATTTGTTATGAATAAAGAGATAAATTTAAAAACCTTATTGGTAAAAAAACCACTTAAATTAGATTGTGGTAAAACAATTAATAATTTTCCTATTGCCTATGAAACTTATGGGACTTTAAATGAGAAAAAAGATAACGCGATTTTAGTTTTTCATGCATTAACTGGTGATCAGTTTGTTGCTGGCTTAAATCCAGTAACTAATAAGGATGGTTGGTGGTCATATGCTGTGGGTCCTAATAAATCAATTGATACTAATAAATATTTTGTAATTTGTTCTAATGTAATTGGTGGGTGTCTAGGTTCATTTGGGCCAAGTCATAAAGATCCTGATACACAGAAAGTTTTTGGTACTAATTTTCCTGTCATCACCATAAATGATATGGTCAATGCTCAATATAATTTAATTGACCACTTTGGTATTGATAAACTTTTTTCAATTGTTGGAGGTTCTATGGGTGGTATGCAAGTTCTTCAATTTATTAGTAATTTCCCTGATAAAGCGAAAACCGTAATACCTATAGCTTGTACATCTAGTCACTCTGCACAAAATATAGCATTTAATGAATTAGGTCGTCAGGCGATTGCAGCTGATAGTAATTGGAATGACGGAAATTATAATACTAAAAATACAATACCTAACAAAGGTTTGGCTGTTGCGAGAATGGCAGCTCACATAACTTATCTTTCCAAAAAAGGTCTCCAAGAAAAATTTGGAAGAAAATTACAAGAAAGAGAAGACCTTAAATTTGGTTTTGATGCTGACTTTCAAATTGAGAGTTATTTACGATATCAAGGATCTGTTTTCGTTGATAGATTTGATGCAAATAGTTATTTATACATCACAAGAGCCATGGACTATTTTGATTTAGCTAAACAATTTAATGGTAATTTGTCTGATGCCTTTAAAGATACTAATGCAAAATTTTTTGTAATTTCTTTTACTTCAGATTGGCTTTACCCTACACAAGAAAATAAAGATATTGTAATTGCACTTAACGCTATTGGAGCTGACGTTGGTTTTGTTGAGATTGAGTCAGATAAAGGGCATGATTCTTTTTTACTTGATGTCCCAGAATTTTTAAATGCTCTTAAAAACTTTTTAGATAAATCCTACGCTACTGTTTAATAATGAAAAATGAATTTAAAGTTATTGCTGATTTAGTTGAAAAAAATACACGTGTTTTAGATGTTGGTTGTGCGGATGGTGTGTTAATGGAATTTTTAAGAGATAATAAAAACATTGATATTAGAGGGCTGGAAATATCTAAAAATAAAGTTCAAAAATGTATTGAAAAAGGGCTTACTGTAATTGAGGGCAATGCAGAGTTTGATTTAAAACAATTTCCTGACAAATCTTTTGACTACGTTGTACTAAGTCAAACATTACAAGCATTCTTAAACCCTGAGCTTGTAATTAATGAGTTACTAAGAGTTGGTAAAAAAGCGATAGTAACAATTCCTAATTTTGGATATTGGAAAGTAAGATTGCATCTTTTGCTAAAGGGAACAATGCCAGTAACAGAAACTCTTCCAGATCAATGGTATAACACACCTAATTTACATATGTGTACAATTAAAGATTTTGTATATTTTGTAAGATCTAGAAATTTCAAGATTTTTAAATCATTAGCTTTAAATGAAAAAAATACATCTTTAATAAATAATAAAAATTTGGAAATAAAAAACTTATTTTCTGATTTAGGGATATTTTTAATTGAAAAATAATATTAAAATAGAGATCATTCCCTGCTTACAAGATAATTATAGCTATTTAATCATCGATAAAGATAAAAATGATGCTTGTGTTGTTGATCCAAGTGAAGCTAAACCTGTAATAAATTTTATAGAAAAAGAAAATATTAATTTAAAATATATTTTAAATACACATCATCATTTTGATCACATTGGTGGTAACAAAGAATTAAAACAAAAATATAACTCTATTGTAGTTGGATATAAGAATGACAGTAAAAGAATTCCTGAAATTAGTGTTTTGGTTGAAGATAATCAGATTTGGAAAGCAGATAATTTTGAAGCAAAAATAATTCATATTCCAGGTCACACAACAGGTCATATTGGTTTTTATTTTTTTAATGAAAAAGCAATATTTACTGGAGACACATTGTTTTCACTGGGATGTGGGAGAATTTTTGAAGGAACATACGAAGAGATGTTTGAATCTCTATCAAAAATAAAAAATCTACCTGATGATACTAAAATTTATTGTGGTCATGAGTACACTCTACAAAATTCAAATTTTTGTATTAAACACGATCCCCAAAATCTAAATCTTCAAAGCAAAATAACTAACATCAAAGAAAAACTTGATAATAATACTCCTACAATACCATCTACTCTTAAAGATGAAAAAGAGTGCAATATATTTTTGAGAGCAAAAAATGTTGATTCTTTTTCAAAATTGAGAGATTTAAAGGATAATTTCTAGTTAATTCGACTTGACTATAGCTTTGCTGTAACTATATTGCGGTAACTTAAATTTAAATCATACTATGTCATACGCAGTAATAAAAACAGGTGGAAAACAATATAAAGTTAAATCTGGAGAGATTCTAAAGATTGAAAAACTACCAGATTCAAAACCTGACTCTAAAATAGAATTTAATGAAGTTCTTGCTTACGGTGACGATAAAACTATCGAAATTGGTACACCTACAGTTGCAGGAGCAAAAGTAGAAGCTGATTTAATTAAAAATGGTAAAGATCGAACTATTTTAATCTTCAAAAAAAGAAGAAGACATAATTCAAGAAGAAAAAATGGTCATAGACAAGAGCATACAATGATAAGAATTAATAAGATTTTTTCTAAAGATGGTAAAGTTTTATCAGAAGCAGAGAAAATGGTTAAACCAACTAAAAAGGTTGAGGCTGAAGTTAAAGAAAAAGCTCCAGCAACAGGTAAATAAATTAGGTAATTTATGGCAACAAAAAAAGCAGGTGGATCATCGAGAAACGGACGAGATAGTGCTGGTCGTAGGCTTGGTGTTAAAAAGTACGGCGGTGAAACAGTAATACCTGGAAATATAATTGTAAGACAAAGAGGAACAAAAATCTTTCCTGGTGAAAACGTAGGAATGGGTAAAGATCATTCAATTTTTTCAGTAGCTAAAGGTAAAGTTGTATTCAAAAAATCAAAAGCAGATAGAACTTTCGTTTCAGTAAAACCCAATTAATAGTACAACTTAATTAGATGTTGTATTATGAAATTTCTCGATCAAGTTAAAATTTATGTAAAAGCTGGTAACGGTGGTGATGGTTCGCCAAGTTTCAGAAGAGAAAAATATGTTGAGTATGGAGGTCCCGATGGAGGCGATGGCGGAAAAGGTGGATCTATAATTTTAAAAGCTGAAGAAAATCTCAACACCCTTATAGATTACAGATACCAACAACACCATAAAGCACAACGAGGAGAGAATGGTGCTGGTCAAAATCGTACAGGTAAAGGAGGAGACGATTTATTTTTAAAAGTGCCACTTGGAACTCAAGTTTTTGAAGAAGATAATAAAACTTTATTATTCGATTTTAATAAAAAAGGAGAAGAGTTTGTCGTTGCTATTGGTGGCAAAGGTGGACTAGGAAACACTAGGTTTAAAAGTTCTACAAATAGAGCTCCAAGGAAATTTACTAAAGGTGGAATTGGAGAAGAATTTACAATCTGGCTTCAATTAAAAACAATTGCTGACATTGGGATAATTGGATTGCCCAATGCCGGAAAATCAAGTTTGTTGGCAGCTATAACAAATGCAAATCCCAAAATTGCTAATTATAGATTTACTACTTTAAATCCTAATTTGGGAGTTGCCTCTTATGATGATAAGGAAATAACTATTGCAGATATTCCAGGATTAGTAGAGGGAGCCCATGAAGGTGTTGGGCTTGGTATTCAGTTTTTAAAACATATAGAAAGATGTAAATCATTATTGCACCTTATAGATATTACAAACTTAGATTTAAATGAGTCTTACGAACAAGTTAAAAGTGAATTAAGAAATTACAGTGCAAAATTAATTGAAAAAAAAGAGCTTGTAGTACTTAATAAAGTAGATTTAGTTGATGAAGATACTGTTAAAGATGTAATTGATCATTTCTCTAAAGGAAAAGATTGTGAGATAATGACTATGACAACACTAGAAAAAGATTCTATATCTAAAATTAAAGCTAAACTTTTGTCATATGTCTCTTAAAAACTCTAAAATAATTGTTGTGAAAATAGGATCTTCACTTCTTGTTGATAATAATAAAAAAATAAGAAAAAAATGGCTCGCTAGTTTTGCAAAAGATATCAAAAAATTAAAAGATAAAAATCAAAAAGTAGTAATTGTAAGTTCAGGCGCAATAGCTCTTGGATGCAAGAAAATGAATATCAATAAAAAAACAATTAAACTTGATAAAAGTCAGGCAATAGCTTCCATAGGTCAGATAGAACTGATGAATTTATTTTCCCAAACATTTACAAAATTTAAATTAAATATATCACAAATCTTATTAACTCTTGAAGACACAGAGGAAAGAAGAAGATCTTTAAATGCTAAAAGAACTTTTGAAAATTTGTTTGATTTAGGCTTTATTCCAATTGTTAACGAAAATGATACGATAGCTACCTCTGAGATAAAATATGGTGATAATGATAGGCTGGCATCAAGAGTTGCTCAAATTACTGATGCAGACACTTTAATCCTTCTTTCTGATGTGGATGGGCTTTACACAAAAAATCCAAAAATTTATAAAGACGCTAAATTAATAAAAAAAGTAAATGATTTAAAAAAAGATTTAAAAGAAATTAACATTAAAGGTGTAAATGAATACGGCAGTGGTGGAATGCAAACTAAAATAGAGGCAGCAAAAATTTGTCAGCTAGCAGGTTGCAATATGGTTATAGCAAATGGACTAAACCTAAATCCTATCTCAATGATTAGTGAAAAAAATATTTGTACATGGTTCAATTCTAAAGTTTCAAAACTTGATGCTAGAAAAAAATGGATCATAAGCTCTATTGCACCAAAAGGATCAATCATAATTGATGATGGTGCAAAAAAAGCATTAAGATCAGGAAAAAGTTTATTAGCTGCCGGAATTAAAAAAATCTCAGGAAAGTTTAATAAAGGAGATCATGTTAAAATTTTAGATAAAAGAAATAATGAATGCGCAAGAGGCTTAAGTTCTTTTGCCTCTGATGAAATAGTTAAGATTATGGGGCATCATTCTAATCAAATAGAAAAATTATTGGGTTATGTTGCTAAATCAGAAGTAATTCA
>JAYOZQ010000011.1:0-14773 GCA_038154225.1 Candidatus Pelagibacter sp. | reverse complement strand
GCTAAGTTTTCATAAACAGTCATGTGAGGAAACAATGCATAGTTTTGAAATACCATTCCAATTCCTCTTTTGTGAGGAGGAATATCTGAGATAACTTTGTTATCTAAATAAATTTGTCCATTAGTTGGAGTTTCAAATCCAGCTAACATCATCAAACATGTAGTTTTACCAGAACCAGAGGGTCCAAACATTGTAACAAACTCTCCTTCAGCAATATCTAGATTTAGACCTTTTACAACGAGCTGTTTACCGTCGTAACTTTTATCTACATTTTCGAATCTTACGAATTGATCGTTAGCCATAGTACTTTAAAACATTTGTTAGATTGATAATCAAGCAATTTATTTTATATGCAGTTCTTTGCTCATATTGCAAAATAATTCACTGCCTGTTTCGGTAACTCTTATAGCTTCAGATGCCTCAACACCCCAATCACCAAATTGCATCACAGCAATCATATGAAAACAAACATTGGGCTCTAGAACAGTCATGTCTCCTTTATATATATTAAGAGTATGTTCTCCCCAATCAGGTGGGTAGCCAATTCCAATTGAATATCCAGTTCTAGATTTCTTTTCGATACCGTATTTATCTAATATTTTCCAAAAAGCTTGTGCCACATCATCAACAGTATTGCCTGGTTTTATTGCACTAATTCCAGTTTCTAATGCTTCAATGGTTTTTTTCATAGTGTCAATTTTTAATTGATCTGGCTTGCCAAGTAAGACCGTTCTAGCCATTGGTGCATGATATCTTTTATACACACCTGACAATTCAACAATGGTTGCTTCCCCTTCAACAAACTTATCTTGGGTAGCTGTTAAATGTGAAGCTGATGTCCCCTTTCCTGTTGGAAGTAAAGTTGCAATACTTGAGTACTCTCCACCAAATTCTTCTGTTCCATAAAATAATGCTTTTTGAATTTCACCTACTGCATCGCATTGTCTTACTCCAGGATTTATAACTTCCATTGCAGTCTTCATTCCTTTTTGAGAAATTAAAGCTGCAGATTTCATGTATCCAATTTCAGCATCTGATTTTACTAATCTTGCCCAGTTAACAAGTCTATCGCTATCTACTATTTTAGCATTTGGTAAACCTTGTTTAATTTTTTCATGACAAAATGCTGTGTAATAATGGGCATCCATTTCTACACCAACAGAAAGTTTATCCCATTTTCTATCTTTTATAACTTGAACTAAATAATCATACGGATGTTTTGGCCAAGTATGAATATAACCTTCATCGTAAACTATAATATTTTCATCTTTAAGATATGTTTTAATGTAGGCTCCCCCTGAGTCTTGCGCTCTTACAAAACATAAAGGCTCTTCGGCATTTACATGAACAATTGCACATTGAGCATAATAAAAAGACCAGGCATCATAACCGGTTAAATAATTTAAATTATTCGTATCATGTGAAATTAATAACTCGATGCCTTTTTCCTGCATCATCTTTTGAACTTTTTTTAATCTTCGTTGATATTCTTCTTTTGTAAAATCCATATATCTAATTCTTAAATAGTTTTCCAAAACCTTCAATTGAATTTTTTTTTCCAATTGATTGCAATGTGTCCCAAATTAATACTTGATTACTTGAAAGAACTACTTTGTTTAATTTTTTCTCAAGTTTATCAATAATGGAAAGGGCTGGTAAAGCTGTACAAGAAATAAAGAGAGCATCTGCATCTCCAAGATCCATCTTTGATAAAGTTTCATAAAGATAATCTTCATCTACTTTACCAATATCTAAATCACTTAAAATATCAAAGTAGGCATTTGAAGAAACCTCAAAGTTTTCACTTTTAAAATAGTCAATGACTTCATCATTTAAAACTTTTGAATACGGAGTAAAGATCGCAATTTTTTTAACATTCATTTTTTTTAATGCATTAATTGCTGCTGTACTTGGAGTGGTAACTTCAGCCTCAGGTTTTGCTAAATTAATTTTCTTTTTAATATTTTCATATCCTGCAGCAATAGTTCCAGATGTACACCCATAAACAACACAATCTAATTTTTCATTTGGCAAAATATCTTCTGATATCTCGGTAACTGTGCCTGACATTTTAATTAAATTTTCACTAGTTAAAGGAAAGTAACAATGAATTCTGTTAACAAAAAAATCTATGTTTTGATCTTTGATGACACTTATAAAGTCTTTTTCTATTCTAAAATCAGTAGCTAGTGCAATTAATCCCACCCTAGGGTTTGAAAGTTCTGCGTATTTTGGTTCAATTTTTACAGAGTGCATAATTTTTAAAACAAATATAACATCAGCACTTAAATATTCATCAAAATTAAGGAGACATTAATGAAGGTTGGTTTTATTGGCTTGGGCAATGTTGGAGGTAAATTAGCAGGAAGTTTGTTAAGAAATAACTTTGATTTAACAGTTAGAGATTTAGATAAAAATCTTACTCAATCATTTAAAGATTTAGGAGCAACAGTTGCAAATTCTGCAAAAGAGCTGGCTGAACAAGTTGATTTAATTATCACTTGCTTACCCTCTCCTAAAATTTGTGCTGAGGTAATGGAGGCAGAAGATGGTGTTATCAGTGGATTATCTGAAAATAAAATTTGGTTAGAAATGAGTACAACGGATGAAGCTGAGATTAAAAGAATTAGCAAAAAAATAATTGAAAAAAAAGCTACCCCTTTAGATGGACCTGTCAGCGGAGGATGTCATAGAGCTGCTACAGGGAACATTGCAATATTTGTTGGTGGTGAAAGAAATGCATTTGATAAAATTTTACCTGCCCTAACAGTAATGGGAAGAAAAATTTTACACACAGGTGAATTGGGTAGTGCAACCGTTTTAAAAGTTATTACTAATTATTTAGCTTCTGTTCATTTAGTTGCTCTAGGTGAGGCTTGGACGGTTGCTAAAAAATCAAATTTAGATCTTGCTAAAGCTTATAAAGGAATTGCTGTTTCTTCAGGAAACTCTTTTGTCCATGAAACTGAAAGCCAAGTGATATTAAATGGTTCTTATAATATAAATTTTACTATGGATTTAGTTTTAAAAGATACCGGCTTATTTGATGATCTTGCAAAAAAATTAGGCGCTCCTTTAGAAATTTCTCCTAAAGTTGTTGAAATTTTTAAAGATGGTCAAAAAAAATATGGTTCTAGAGCTTGGTCTTCAATGATTGTTAAAAGAATGGAAGATATTAATAATATAGATTTTAGAGCAAAAGGTTTTCCGGAAGAGCTTATAGATAATGAGCCTGAAGAAAAAGGATATGAAATATAATTATTGTGATAAGTTAAAATAAAATGTTAGATAAAAGAAAATTCTATATTAACGGTGAATGGGTAAACCCTTATAAAGAAAATGATTGTGAAGTTATCAATCCTTGTAATGAAGAACCGTTTGCAACTATTTCATTAGGCTCAAAAGAAGATACCGATCTTGCAGTTAAGGCAGCTAAAACTGCTTTTGATAGCTGGAAAGAAACCACCAAAGAAGAGCGAATAGAATATTTAGAAAAATTACTCTTAGTTTATAAAAAAAGATTTGGAGAAATGGCAGAAGCTATTTCATTAGAGATGGGTGCTCCTATGGATTGGGCAACTGATGTGCAGACAGCATCAGGTCAAGCTCACTTGGAAGATTTTATTTTAAGATTAAAAGAATTTAAATTTGATGAACACTTTGATGAAAAATCAAATAATCATATTTATTATGAACCTATTGGTGTTTGTGGATTAATCACTCCTTGGAATTGGCCTATAAATCAGATAGCGCTTAAAGTTGTGCCTGCATTTGCTACAGGCTGTACAATGATTTTAAAACCTTCTGAAATAGCGCCTATTTCAGCGATGTTGTTTGCAGAAATGATAGACGAAGTTGGGTTTCCAAAAGGGGTATTTAATCTAGTTAATGGAGATGGGGTTGGAGTTGGATCTCAAATATCAAGTCATCCTGATATTGATATGGTTTCATTTACAGGTTCTACAAGAGCTGGAAGGTTAATTTCAAAAAATGCAGCAGATACAATCAAAAGAGTTTGTCTTGAACTGGGTGGTAAAGGTGGAAATATTGTTTTTGCTGACAGTTATAAAAATGCAGTAAGAGATGGTATTCGAAATGTAATGAGTAATTCTGGTCAATCTTGTGATGCACCAACTAGAATGTTAGTTGAAAAATCTATTTATCAAAGAGCAGTAAGCGATGCAGTGGATGAGGCAAATAAAATTCAAGTGGATCAAGCTTCAAAAAAAGGAGATCACATTGGACCTGTAATTTCAAAAACTCAATATGATAAAATTATCAGTTTAATTGAAAGTGGAATTTCAGAGGGTGCAACATTAGCTGCAGGTGGGCCAGAATTACCCAATGGTTTGAATAAAGGTTATTTTATTAAACCAACAATATTTACAGATGTTACAAATGAAATGAGAATAGCTAAAGAAGAAATCTTTGGTCCAGTTTTATCAATCATTCCATTTGATACAGAAGAAGAAGCAATAAATATTGTTAATGATACATCTTATGGTTTAGGAAATTATTTGCAAACTGAAGATAAAGCAAAAGCTCATCGAGTAGCACAAAAATTAAGATCGGGCTGCGTATATATAAACGGTCAACCAGCAGATGCTGGAACTCCATTTGGTGGATATAGACAATCTGGGAATGGTCGTGAAGGTGGTGTGTGGGGGCTTGAAGAATATCTTGAAGTTAAAACAGTTACAGGCTGGAAGTAGTTTGTGATTGGTTTTGTAATGGTTGGTACTAACAATCTTGATAAGGCAATTAAATTCTATGACACCCTACTAGCTACAATTGAGCTACAAAGAATGGTAACAAATGAAAAGTATGCAGGCTATGGATTAAACGAAAAGCCTGATGAAGTTGAATTTTATATAACTAATCCTGTTAACAAAGAAAAAGCAACTTTTGGCAATGGAACCCAAATATCTTTTTTAGTTAACTCAAAAGATTTAGTGAATAATTTTTATAATACTGCAATAAAACTAGGAGCGAAAGATGAAGGAGCTCCAGGAATAAGGTCAGGTGATTATTATTGTTATGTTCGAGATCTTGATGGAAATAAAATTTGTGCCTTTTCAAAAATAGACAGTTGAAACTAATTTAATTCATCGAAATATTAAAACCACTTTACATTATTAGTTTCACAAACTTTTTTAAGTCTATTTGGAAAATCTGTTATAATTCCATCAACACCATAATTGATCATTTTGATCATGTCGCTTTCACTATTGACTGTCCAAACATTTACACCCATTCCAAGATCATGGGCCATAGCTACACTTTGTTTAGTTATATCTCTATGAAATGCACACCAAACATGGCCCTCTAATTTCTTAATCAATTTAGGTAATTCAAACATATTAAATTGCTCTTTTGTATCCATCCATGGAGAACCTTGATAAATTGTTTTTTTGGAAGAACCTAAATCTTGCTGAAATGAGAGATAACCTCTTAACGTGTTAGGTAATTGTTTTTTGCATTCAGATAAAATTCTCCAATCAAAAGATGAAATTAAAATTTTATCAAAATATTTAGATTTTAATATTTCTTTCTTAACATAACTTACCATTTCTTGAGGACTAGGTGTTAAACCTTCCTCTAGTGGCGATGATTTTATCTCTAAATTTATAAAAAAATCTTCTTTTGGAAAAATTTCAATCAAATCTAATAATTCTTTAAGTTTAATTATTTTTTGATTGTTAATAGTTTTTTGATCTTTAAATCTTTTGCCGTATCTTGTTGATTTATTTAATTCTCCAACGTCATATTTGGCTAACTCATCATAATCTAAATCATAAATTTTTATATTATCTCTTTTAATCCAGTTGCCATTATTATCCTTTGTAAAATCTGGGTTTAAAAAAAAATCATGAGTGATGACAGGAATTTTATCTTTAGAAATTAACACATCTGTTTCAAATGCTAATATATCGTTTTCAAAAATATAATTAAATCCAGATAAGGTATTTTCTGGCATATCACCTCTAGCTCCACGGTGACCATATATTTTAATGTAATTCGGTTTTGATAAAATCAATTTTAATTGATCCTCATATTATTTTTTTGATCAAATAAATGAATTTTAGATTGATCAAAATTTAAACCTATTTCTTTTCGAGATAAATCTTCTTCTATTATTCCAGGTGCACTCACAACAATTACCTCATTAGTTGCCTGTAACCTACAATGAATTAGTGTGTTTGAGCCAATGAGTTCAATAAATTCTACAACTGCTTTAATGGGTCCCTCTTTATCTATTGTTAAATGCTCAGGTCTAATACCAAAGTAAATATCACCAATATAAGAAAATGGTGATGAAGTTTTAAAATTTCCAATTTTAATTTCACTTCCATCTGTACTTCCATTTAAAATGTTCATAGCTGGGCTTCCAATAAATTGTGCCGTAAACAATGTTTTGGGTTGTTGATAAACATCAAGTGGTGTTCCTATGTGCTCAACATTTCCCTCGTTCATTACTATCATCTTGTCAGCAAGTGTCATTGCTTCCACTTGGTCGTGTGTAACATATAAAGAAGTCACATTTAATTTTCTTTGAAGTTTTTTAATTTCTAATCTCATTTGAACTCTCAATTTAGCATCAAGATTTGATAAAGGTTCATCAAATAAAAAAACTTCGGGTTTTCTGACGATTGCTCTACCCATTGCCACTCTTTGTCTTTGACCACCTGATAGTTGGTTTGGTTTTCTCTCTAACAATTCGCTCAATTCTAAAATTTCAGCAGCTTCATTTACTCTTGAAATAATCTCATCTTTTGGAGTTTTTTGAATTTTTAAACCATACGACATATTTTCAAAAACAGTCATATGCGGATAAAGAGCATAATTTTGAAATACCATTGCAATATTTCTTTCCATAGGCTCTAAATCATTCATTTTTTTGTCATTGATTATGATTTCACCACTATTAATTTCCTCTAGACCGGCAACCATTCTTAGCAAAGTTGATTTTCCACAGCCAGAAGGTCCAACTATCACAATTAATTCACCATCTGCAATATCAGCACTTAAATTATGGATTACTGTATTGTTCCCATATGATTTTTTAATATTTTGTAAATTTATCTTAGCCATAAATTTTATTTTTCACTTTCCAATAAACCTTTAACAAAAAATCTTTGCATTGTAATAATAATTAAAACAGGTGGTAACATTGCCAAAATTGATGTTGCCATTATTGTCGGCCAATGACCAAAATCATCTCCACCTGGAATCATTTGATTGATACCCATTACTATAGTGTTCATATTTGGATCAGTAGTCATTAATAATGGCCAAAGATATTGATTCCATCCATAAATAAATAAAATAACAAATAAAGCTGCAATATTTGTTCGACTAATAGGAATTAAAATATCAATGAAAAATTTCATTGGTTTGGCTCCATCCATCCTAGCTGCTTCAACCATTTCATTTGGAATTGTCATAAAAAATTGTCTAAATAAAAAAGTAGCTGTTGCAGATGCAATCAATGGAAATATTAGTCCTGCATAACTATTTAATAAATTTAATTTAGCCGCTATTTCATAAGTGGGGACAATTCGAACTTCTACAGGCAACATTAAAGTTATAAATATTAACCAAAAGAAAAACTTCCTTCCAGGAAATCTGAAATAAACAATTGCAAAAGCTGAAAGTAAAGAAATTATAATTTTACCAATAGTTATGCCTAACGCCATAATTGCTGAATTAATTAATAATTTAATAACAGGAATGTTTTTTCCATAACCTTCTGGAGTTCCTTCAAATAATGCATAAGAATAATTTTCAAAAAAATGTGGTCCAGGCAATAACGGAAATGGAGGTTGAATAATATCTTCTTGAGTCACAGTTGAAGCAACAAATGTTAACCAAACTGGAAAAAAAATAAAAACAATTCCAATGATCAAACCCAGATGGGACATGAAATATCCTTTTTTATTTCTTTCAATCATTAATAATGAACTTTTCTTTCTATATATTTAAACTGAATGATGGTTAACAATCCTACCACGACTAATAAAATTACAGATTGAGCAGCACTAGATCCAAGATCTTGACCAACAAAACCATCAGAATAAACTTTATATACAAGAGTGGTAGTTGATTGCTCTGGACCTCCTGAAGTAATCGTATGAATTACACCGAAAGTTTCAAAAAAAGCATAAACTATATTTACTACTAATAAAAAAAATGTGATTGGAGATAACAATGGAAAGACAATTGTTCTAAATCTTTTCCAAAAACTAGCACCATCTATAGCTGCAGCTTCAATAATTGATTTTGGAATAGCTTGTAAACCAGCAAGAAAAAATAAAAAATTATAGCTTATTCTTCCCCAAGTTGAGGCAAGAACAACTAACCCCATAGCTTCTTCACTATTTAAAGCATGATTCCAGTCATAACCTAATAAACCTAAGTACCATGAAACAACGCCTATTCTACTTGAAAATAAAAACATCCACAAAACACCAGCAACTGCTGGTGCTACTGCATAAGGCCAAATTAAAAGTGTTTTATAAACCCCTGCTCCTTTAAAAATTCGGTCAGCAAGTAATGCAAAATACAGGCCAAGGCCCATTGATAAAACTGAGACACTTGTTGAAAAAAAAATTGTAGTAACAAAACTTGATAAATAATAGCTGTCATTAAATAAAAATAAAAAATTTTCTAAACCAACAAATTCTGAGCTTAAACCAAAAGGATCTGGCAGATATAATGAGTTTGAAATTGCTTGTCCTGCTGGATAGAAAAAAAATATTATTGAAATAATTAATTGTGGTGAAAGTAATAAAATTGGTAAAAACCAACCTCTAAAAAAAACTTTTTTTTCCATATGAAAGATCTGGGGGTTGGTTAACCCCCAGATTAAATAGTTTGATTATTTATTAGCTTTTTCAAATCTTCTTAAAAGAGCATCACCTCTTTTAACAGCACTATCCATAGCTACTTGAGCTGATTTACTTCCAGTCCAAATTGCTTCTAATTCTTCATCGATAATACCTCGGATTTGATCAAAAGAACCAAGCCTTAAACCTTTTGAGTTTTCTGTTGGAGCTTTTGCCATCATTTGATTTCCAGCAATATCCGTTCCAGGATTTGCATTGTAAAAACCATCTGCAGCTGTTTTTTCACTTGCTGCAATTGTAATAGGCAAGTAACCAGTATCTTGGTGCCATTTTGATTGGATATCTGTTCCTGATAGGAAATTAATAAAAGCTGCTACACCTTTATACTCATCAGCTGAATGACCAGTCATAACCCATAATGATGATCCTCCAATAATTGTATTTTGAGGAGCTTTAGTTCCAGCATGATAAGGTAAAGGTCTGATTTCAAAATCAAATTTAGCTTCTTTTTTTATACCAGCATATCCAGCAGAACTTTCTGTAAAGAACATGCACTCACCTGCTCTAAAGTTTGCTCCACCTTCGTTTCTTCTACCAGCATAAAAGAATTTTCCATCTTTTGCCCAGTTACCCATCATTTCTAAATGTTTAACATGTAAAGCGCTATTAAATGATAGCGATGTATCTAAACCAGCAAAGCCGTTTGCTTTACTCGCAAAAGGAACATTGTGGTAAGCAGAAAAGTTTTCTAAATGTATCCAACTTTGCCAAGCAGTAGTTAAACCACAAGATGTTCCAGAAGATTTAGCTTTATCAAGTGCCATACCAACATCAGACCAAGTAGCAAGACTCATATCAGGATTTAGTCCTGCTTTTTTCATTAAGTCTCTATTCACCCACAAAACAGGAGTTGAAGAGTTATATGGTAACGATAACATCTTTCCATCTGTTGTTGTGTAATAACCTTTAACAGGTGGAATGTAAGCGTCAGCATTGAATGACAAGCCAGATTCAGCCATCACTTCATATACTGGTTTAATTGCACCTTTAGCTGCCATCATAGTTGCAGTACCTACTTCAAAAACCATCAACAAATGAGGTTGTTGTTTTGCTCTAAAAGCGGCAATTCCAGCGTTTAATGTTTCGGAATAATTTCCTTTTCTTGTATGAACAACTTCATAGTCGTTCTGACTAGCATTAAACTTTTGAACTTGTTCATCCAGAAGTTCTCCTAGTCTTCCTCCAAATGCATGCCACCATTCGATTTGTGTTTTTGCAAATACAGCCGATGTAGAAAGCATCAGGAAAATACAAACATTTAAAAAGATTTTTCTTATATTCATTTTATTTCCCTCTCAATTTTTATTTAAAATTACATGAACAATATTAAAAAAATTAATTAAATGTTAGAAAAAAAAATAAATTTAACTGCGCTAAAAAAGAATGTGAATAAAATTTCTACCTGAGGTTTAAATTACTTTTTTAAATAATTTAATCTTCCAATAATTTCATCTCGATCCATATAATAACCTTGCAAATGTCTATGTCCTGAGTTTGGATCAAATTCAGTTCTGCCGTGTAAAAGTCTTCTATTATTAAATGAAAATATATCGCCTGGCTCTAATCTAAAATTAATTTGATATTTTTTATCATGCAATAAATTACCAAATCGATGATGAGCTTTATAAACTTGTTCCATAATTTCAGGATTACAATCTAGTGTGTCCATTGTTGCAACACTAAATCTTATATCATTGTAATCTCCATCTTTTGTTAATGTTATAGCTGGAGAATGAAAACTTCTGTGCGCTACTTGAGTATAATCTTTATCTTTAAATTTTAATGGAACCGAAACTAATGTATCAAATATTTCTTTTTCATTTTTTCTTAGATAATCTGCAACAGCAAACGCGTCTACTGCTGAGGAATCTCCACCTTTAGCAGAATTAATCAAACAATGTAAAAATTGATACCCTGGAGGATTTTCAAACCAAGGAAGATCCATGTGATTTCTTAAAGCATGAGCAGTATAGGCTGAATTATTTGGTTTTGGAATATTGATAACTTCAAATGGAGTTTTAAAAAAAGTTTCTCTAGTATGACTTATTCTATTTAAAACTTTAAAGGCTGAATTTTTTTCTATTGGTGCATTTTTAACAATTGCAATTCCTGTATGATGTAAAAGTTCTAGCCATTTAACTAACCCTTCTTCTGAATTAATTATTTCATCATGATCTATTTCAATTGATTTTAAATTTTTCTCTAATGAATTATCCCAAAGTTTATAAGGAGAAACATATTTAGCTTTATTTTTTAAAGTGTAGCAATTTTCTCTCAGCCATGAAGTGTCATATGAACTTTTGTGATCGCCTTCACTCCATTCTATTTCTAAGCTTCCATTTTCACCAATACTATAATTTTTTGGATTAATATTTGTTGAAACGTTTAAAATATTAAACATTCTATGACGCGAATCTTTGTCATGTGCTGTTGGGCAATTATCTCTTAACCATAAATAATTAAATTTACTTTCTTCTCCATCATCCCAAATAACTTTTAAATAATTGGAATTTTTTTCTAATTTTGAAATTTCACTCACTCTTAATCATTATATAAAAGGGTATATTTTTCAATGCAATTGATAGTTGTATTTATAATTTGCCCCTTGTTTTTTAATCTCATTCATTATTTAATCTTCTTATTAAAACTTAACCTTAAGGAGATAATTTAATGAAGTTTTTAAAAAAATTAGTTCTTTCAGCTTTTTTTGCATCATCCGTATTAGCAACTAGTGCTAATGCAGCTGATTGTAAAGCAAGATTGGGAGATTTCGACTGGAGTAGTGCAAACATTCATACAGCTATTGCGACTTTTATTCTTGAAAAAGGATACGGGTGTGAAGTGTCTGTTACAAAAGGAAGTACTACACCGATCATGGCTGCACACTACGATAAGCAGTTAGATGTAATTACTGAAGTTTGGTACGACAATATTATTGCAAACTACGAGCCTCACGAAAAGGCTGGTACGATCAAAAATATTGGTGTGAACACTCCAGACTCTCAGCAAGCTTTCTACGTAGATAAAGCTACAGCTGATAAATATAATTTAAAATCAGTAGAGGATATGAAAGATCCAAAAATAGCAGCCCTATTTAGTGATCCGGAAGATCCATCAAAAGGTAGAATGACTAGCTGTATTTCAGGTTGGACTTGTTACACAGTAAACTTAGTAAAACAAAAAGAGTATGGTTTAGATAAATACTATACTAACTTTGACCCAGGTTCAGGTGGTGCATTAGATGCTGCTATCGCTGGAGCATTTGCTAAGAAAAAACCTATCTTTACATACTACTGGGCACCTACTGGTTTAATGGGTAAAGTTGATCTTGTTAGATTAAAAGAACCTGCTTTTGATGCAGACTGTTGGAATAATATGTCTGCAGTTGTTGAAGACATCAAAGCTAACGGACCAGATTCTTACAAAAAATCTTGTGCTTGTGAGTATAGAGATATGGCTCTAACTAAATCTGTATTAACTGATTGGGCAAAAGCTCACCCAGCTGAAACAGCTTTCTTAGAAAAATATACTATTCCTACAGCAGTAGTTAACAAAATGTTAGCCTTCTACGAAGACGAGTCTGATGGTGATATGGAGTTAACTGCTAAAGAGTTTTTAAAAACTCAAGCAATGTGGAAAAGTTGGGTACCTGCAGACGTAGCTTCAAAAGTTTCAGCTGCTTTGTAATCCAGTTATAAATAATAAATTTGAAAGAGCCCTTTAATGGGCTCTTTCTATAAAAGAAAATAATCATATATGTTCAAAAATAAAAGAGATCTATTCAACCTCAGTCTTTTAGGTATTTTTGTATGGTTATTAATTGCAAGTTACAATTCATCAAAAAGAAAACCTGAGTCCGTTGGTGAATTGTTAAAAGATTTTTCTTGGCTTAGTGATTGGCCAAAATGGTTGGATTTACCTTTAATGAAATGGATCAATAAATGGTTCAAAGCTTTAAATGAAAATTTTGGTTTTATTTTTGAAGCGATAAATAATTTTTTACTAGCAATGTTAATGGGGCTAAAAAACTTTTTAGTTCAAGCTCCTTGGCCTGCAGTAATCATAGGAGTTGTTGTACTTACTTATTTTGCAAGTGGTAAAAAGATTAAAACTACTGTTGCAGTAGGCTTTTGCACATTTTTCATAGGATTTTTACACCCAAGATTTTGGGACAAAGCAATTGAGACAACCTCTATAATGTTGATTAGTATTTTCTTATGCCTTGTTATAGGAGTTCCTATTGGTATCTGGATGTCTAGAGCGAATAGAGTAAGAGAGAAGATCCTTCCAATACTAGATTTAATGCAGACGATCCCTGCTTTTGTATATTTAATTCCAGGCATCATGTTGTTTGGTTTGGGTGCAGTTCCTGCAATTATTGCAACTTTTATCTATGCAGTTCCACCATTAGTTAGATTAACTGACTTAGGAATTAGATTGGTTGATAGTGAAGTAACAGAAGCAGCAGATGCTTTTGGTGCAAATAAAAAACAAAAATTATGGGGAGTTCAAATTCCATTGGCTCTTCCAAATATAATGCAAGGAATAAACCAATGTACAATGATGGCTTTATCCATGGTCGTGATAGCATCGATGATTGGAACCAGAGGTTTAGGAGATGAAGTTCTGCTTGGTCTACAACAATTAAACGTTGGTCGAGCTGCTGAAGCTGGAATTGCAATTGTATTGTTAGCAATTGTCCTAGATAGAATTACCCAATCGTATGGTGAAACTCTTCAAGAGAGAAATGCTCCAGTTAAAAAGGCCAAAAAATAATGTCAAAAATTGAAATAAATAATATTTATAAAATTTTTGGCAACAATCCAGACTCTGTAATGGATATGGTTAAGGGTGGTGCTACTAAAGATGAAGTGCTTGAGCAAACTGGTCATACAGTTGGATTAGACAATGTTTCTTTAAACATTGAAGAAGGAGAAACTTTTGTTTGTATGGGTTTATCAGGTTCTGGAAAATCAACTTTAATTAGACACTTAAATAGATTGATTGACCCAACCGCTGGGGAAATTCTAATTGATGGTGAAAATGTTATGAGTTTAAACCCTGAGCAATTAATTGATTTTAGAAGACACAAGATGAGTATGGTCTTTCAAAGATTTGGATTATTTCCACATAAAACAGTAATGCAAAACGTTGGTTATGGATTGGAAATGCAAGGAAAATCAGAAGATGAAAGAGATAAAATTGCAATGGAGAAAATTGAAGCCGTTGGTCTTAATGGTTTTGAAAATCAATTTCCAAATCAATTATCTGGAGGAATGCAACAACGGGTTGGCTTAGCAAGAGCGTTAGCGACTAATTCAGATATTATGTTAATGGATGAAGCATTTAGTGCATTGGACCCATTGATTAGAAGTGATATGCAAAAACAATTAATGGACCTTCAGTCAGAATTAAAAAAAACAATAGTATTTATTACTCATGACTTAGACGAGTCGCTTAGACTTGGAGATCACATAGGAATATTAAATGCTGGAAAATTAGTTCAAGTTGGAACTCCAGTTGATATTATTATGAACCCAGCCGATGATTATGTAAAAGCTTTCGTCAAAGATGTTAATAGAGCAAAGGTTATCAAAGCTAAAATTATCATGACTAATGCCAACGAGACAAATGGAATTGATAAATCAAATCTAGTTAAGGTTAATGAAGATCAGTTTATAGAGGAGTTTTTGCCTCAAATAGTGTGTACTAACGCTAATTGTGAGGTAGTTGATAAAAGTGGAAATATTAAAGGCTACATCACTAATAAAGAATTACAGTCATCATTAACAAAATCATAATTAATGGTTAACCAATCATTAAAGAATAAAAAGATCATCATATCTGCAGGAGCATCTGGAATTGGT
>JAYOZQ010000010.1:12218-15190 GCA_038154225.1 Candidatus Pelagibacter sp. | reverse complement strand
CAAATTGCAAGAGTGTTTGATGAATTAGGTATCGATATTATTGAAGCAGGTTTTCCTATTGCATCTCCAGGAGATTTTGAGGCTGTTTCAGAAGTTAGTAAAATTTTAAAAAATTCTATTCCAGCGGGTCTTTCTAGACACTCAGTTAAAGATATTGATAGAGCATATGAAGCATTAAAACATGCCCCAAGATTTAGAATTCATACATTTATTTCAACAAGTCCGTTGCACATGAAACATAAACTTAACATGTCACCTGAGGATGTGTACGAGTCTATTGGAAAACATGTTGCTTATGCAAGAAAGTTTACTGATGATGTGGAGTGGTCTTGTGAAGATGGAACAAGAACTGATATGGATTATATGTGTAAAACTGTTGAGCTTGCTATTAAAAGTGGAGCAACAACAATAAATATTCCAGATACAGTTGGATACACAATACCATCTGAGTTTACAAAGATAATAGAAACTTTATTAAACAAAGTTCCAAATATCGATAAAGCAATTTTATCTACTCATTGTCATAATGATTTAGGATTAGCAGTTGCAAATTCATTAGCTGGTGTGCAAGCAGGTGCTAGACAAATTGAGTGTACCATAAATGGTTTGGGTGAAAGAGCAGGTAATGCTGCATTAGAAGAAGTGGTAATGGCAATTAAAACTCGACCAGATTTAATGCCATACGATACAGGAATTAATACAACTTTGTTAAGCAAAGCATCAAAAATTGTATCCAATGCTACAGGTTTTCCAGTTCAATATAATAAAGCAATTGTGGGAAAAAATGCTTTTGCTCATGAAGCAGGAATTCATCAAGATGGAATGTTAAAAAATAGACAAACATATGAAATTATGACACCAGAGAGTGTAGGAGTGAAACAAACTTCTTTGGTAATGGGTAAACATTCTGGACGACATGCTTTTAAAGATAAAATGAATAGTTTAGGTTATCCTAATTTGACTGATGATGTTGTAAGTAATGCATTTGCAAAATTTAAAGTATTAGCAGATAAGAAAAAGCATGTGTATGACGAAGATATTATTGCGCTAGTAGATGATAGTTTAATTATCGATAACAAAGTCAATGCAATCAATTTAAAATCATTAAAAGTTTTTGCTGGAACAGGAGAACCCCAAAAAGCAGAAATGACCTTAGATGTATATGGAGACGTAAAACAAGCCTCTGAAACAGGAGATGGTCCAGTTGATGCCATATTTAAATGTATTAAAACTCTTTATCCGCATGATGTTAATCTGCAACTTTATCAAGTTCATGCAGTCACAGAGGGAACTGATGCACAAGCAACAGTAAGTGTTAAAATTGAAGAAAAAGGAAAAACAACTGTTGGCCAAGCAGCAGATACAGATACATTAGTTGCATCAGCTAATGCTTATATTAATGCATTGAATAAAATGATTATTAAACGAGATAAAACAGCTCCAATGGAGCAAGAAAATCAAAAGGTGAGAGGTATATAAAATGGGACTATTCGACAGAGTTAAAAAAATTTGGAGCCAAGATATGGCAATCGATCTTGGAACAGCAAACACACTAGTTGTTTTAAAAGGACAAGGTGTAGTTTTAAATGAACCCTCTGTTGTTGCGATAGTTGATCAAGGTGGAAAGAAAAATGTTTTAGCTGTTGGGGATGAGGCAAAAACTATGCTTGGAAGAACACCGGGAAACATAAGCGCAATTAGACCATTAAGAGACGGTGTGATCGCAGACTTTATTGTGACTGAAGAAATGATTAAGCATTTTATAAAAAAAGTTCATAAAGGAAGTACATTTGCAAATCCTAGAATTTTAATTTGTGTTCCAACAGGCTCAACACCTGTTGAAAGAAAAGCAATTCAAGATAGTGCTCTTGCGGCGGGTGCAAGAAGAGTTCAATTAATTGAAGAACCAATTGCTGCTGCAATAGGAGCAGGACTTCCGATTTCTGAAGCAACAGGATCTATGATTGTAGATATTGGTGGAGGAACTAGTGAAATTGCAGTGATGTCTTTGGGTGGATTAGTTTATTCTAAATCTCTAAGAGTGGCAGGGGATGCAATGGATACGGCAATAGTTAATTATATGCGAAAAGAATATAATTTATTAATTGGAGACGGTACTGCTGAAAAAATTAAAAAAGAAATGGGTACTGCAATTGCTACTGGAAAAAATACCTATCCTGTAAAAGGAAGAGACTTGAGATCGGGTACACCAAAAGAGGTAAATATTACAGAAGAAGATACTGCTGAAGCATTAAATGATATCATGAAGGAAATGATTAATGCTATTAAGCAAGCTTTAGAAAATACCCCACCAGAATTATCTGCTGATTTAGTTGATATGGGATTAACATTAACTGGTGGTGGAGCTTTATTAAAAAATATTGATAAAAGATTTTCAAAAGAAACAGGATTACCAGTTCATGTTGCTGATGACCCTTTATCTTGTGTCGCTGTTGGTACTGGAAAAGCATTGGATCAAGAAGAAACATTCTCTACTATGCTATCTGAATATTAAGATCAATGGCTTCAAGCAGAGATGACTTTGTAATCGCAATTAGATCTGCTTTTTTAAAAAAAAGTTATCAGCAAAAATTTTCACTATTAACTCTTATTTTTCTATCACTAATTGTAATAGTATTGGGAAGCTTTAATTTTAAGGCAATACAATATATTAAATTAGGTGTTAACGAAGTTGTTTATCGATCGTCATTTATTGCCTCTATTCCAGAAAATTATTTTAAAGATTTAAATATTAAAATAGAGGAACACTTGAACCTTTATGATCAATTTCAAAAAAATGAAATTGAACTAAAAAAATTAAAGGAAGAAAAACTTTCTAATGATTTTTTAATTTTAGAAAATAAAAAATTAAGAGAACTTATTAACGAAACAATTCAATCAGAAGACGTATATGCAAAAGTTTTAGTTGATAAAGATAGCCCTTATCTAAAATCAATTATCTTAAACAAAGG
>JAYOZQ010000010.1:0-12118 GCA_038154225.1 Candidatus Pelagibacter sp. | reverse complement strand
AAAGATAATCAAGTAAATTTTTTTTCTGATTTTAGACAATTAGATTATGTTAAAATTGTATCTTATGAAATTGGGAGTGGCAATTAATGTCGTCACTTAATAAAAATACACTTATAAAATCATTATTATTTTATCTTCCTGTATTTCTTTTATTTTTGTCTGTATTAAATGAAATTGATTTTAATTATTTAAAAATTGAAAACTTCTCATTCAATTTTGTTCATATTTTAATTTTTTATTGGACATTAAAAAATCCAAGATATTTAAGTTATGGATCAATATTTTTAGCAGGTATAATAAATGATGTAGTTGTTGGAATTCCAATAGGTTTTAGTAGTTTTTGCTATCTATTAATCTGTGTTGTTACAGCTTATTTAAGAAATATTACTATTACACCAAATTTTATTAATGACTGGATATCATTTTTAGTAACTATTTTATTAATTAATTCTATCCAGGTTGTCAGCTTAGATATTGTATTTTCAATTGAAATTAATTACATGCGATACTTAATAAATTCAGGTTTTACTTTTATTTTATATCCATTCTTTTTATTTTTATTTAACGTTTTAGAAAATAAAATCACAATTCAAACAAATGATTAAAAGAAATTTTGGAATAAGAAAATCAGACATCATAAACAGACGAATGTTTATTATTGGTGCAGCAAAAATAGTTATTTTTGGTGGATTAATTGCTCGTTTATTTTCATTGCAGATAAATGATAATAAGAAATATTTAACACTTTCAGATAAAAATAGAATTAGAGAATGGAAACTTCCTCCCACAAGAGGAAATATTACTGATTATTTTGGTAATATTATTGCTGGAAATTTAAAAGTATATCAACTCCACATCATACCAGAGCAAGTAGAAAATTTTAACTATCTTCTATCAAGATTAAAAGTCATTTTAAACATGAATGTAAAACAGATTGAAAAAATCAAAATAAAAAGAAAACAATTAAAACCATGGGAAAGTTTAATTGTCTCGGAAAATCTTAGCTGGGATGAGTTTTTAAAAATTAATAATTATCTTTATGAATTAGTAGGTGTAAAGCCTGTTATGACTATCTCAAGGGATTATCCGTTTAGTGATATTTACACACACGTGTTGGGATATGTCAGTCAACCTAATGAAGAGGATATTTTACAAAATGAAGTTATCCAAGAAAAATTTGTTCCAGGAATAAAAATTGGAAAATTGGGATTAGAAAAAACTTTAGAAAATGACTTAATTGGAGTGAATGATATTCAAAGATATGAGGTTAATGCTTATGGTAAAAGAATAAATCAACTTGAATATCAAAAAGGTAAACAGGGCTCTAAGATAAGAATAACTTTAGATACTGAAGTTCAAAAATTATCAGCTGAATTATTAGAGGGTAAAGCTGGCTCTATAAGTGTAATGGATATTTATACAGGTGAAATGATTGCGATGTATTCTTCACCGTCTTATAATCCAAATTCTTTTTTATTTGGTATTAGTCAAGATGAATGGCAGTTAATTAGAAATAATCCTTTAAAACCTCTAATCAACAAGACACTTTCGGGTCTTTACTCTCCAGGATCAACTATAAAACCAATTGTTGCATTATCAGCTTTAGAAAATGGAGTTATTGACACTAAGTTTAAAGTTCAATGCAAGGGTAAAATGGAATTATATGGTCAAACGTTTCACTGCTGGAAAGAAAAAGGACATGGTTTTGTTAGTTTGAAAGATGCAATGAAACAATCTTGTGACACTTATTTTTATGAAGTTGCAAGAAAACTTGGAGTTGATCGATTAAAAATTACAGCAGAAAAGTTTGGCTTAGGAAATAAGGTTCTAGGAGAATATTTTGAAAATGAAAAAGCAGGACAATTTCCAGATACAAAATGGAAAATAAATGAACTTGGAAAAGGTTGGGTTTTAGGAGAAACTTTAATTACTGGAATTGGTCAAGGGTATACACAAACAACTCCAATACAACTTTGTTTAATGACAGCACAAATTGCAAACGGTGGTTACAAAATTACACCTAAAATTTTAACAGATGACAATCAACTAACATCTGAACAAGTTAAAAAAGCTATGCAAGATAGTAAATTAAATAATTCGTACGAGCCACTATATGGTGATCAAAGAAATATTAAAATCATTCAAGAGGTAATGTTCAGCTCTACAAATGAATTAAGAGGAACGTCATATAAATCAAGAATAGAGGATCCTAAATATCAGTTTGCAGGAAAAACTGGAACTGCTCAAGTTAAAAGAATTAGTAAAAGAGAAAGAGAGCTTGATCTTAAAACTTCCCAAATACCTTATGAAGAAAGAGATCATGCTTTATATGTTGCGTTTGGTCCATATCGAAATCCAAGATATGCAGTTAGTATCATTGTTGAACATGGGGGATCAGGTAGCTCAGCAGCAGCACCGATGGCAACAAAACTATTTAAATTAATAGTCGATCGTCATCAATATAGAAAACAACTTCCAGATTTTAAAGAATTTAATATTTAGATGTATCAACAATCTCGACTTAACTCTGATCTAAATTTTTTTCAAAAAATTAAAAATTTAGATTTTATTCTGTTGTTTTGTATAATTATCTTATCTGTATTGAGTTTTTTTATAATGTACTCTACTGATGGTGGTGAATTCCATTATCACACCAAAAGTCATTTAACTAAATTAGTAGCTTTTTTTATTCTAATGTTGGTAATTTCTTTTTTTAATATTAAATTTTGGCATCTATGTTCCTATTTTTTATACGGTATTATTATTTTGTTACTAATCTGGGTTTCTATTTATGGAATAAAAGCCTCAGGATCACAACGTTGGATTAATTTATATTTTTTAGTTTTACAACCATCAGAATTAATGAAAATAGGAATTATTCTTTGTCTTGCAAAATATTATCACCGATTGAATCCTGAAAAAGTAAATTCATTTGTCAGTATTTTTGTTCCATTAACTTTAATTATAATTCCAATAGTTTTTGTTTTATCTCAGCCTGATCTTGGAACATCTATATTGATAGCATCTAGTGGACTAATAATACTATGGTTAGGAGGAGTAAAAATTAAGTATTTTTTTGTTTCATTAATAACCTTTCTTATTTCATTACCTTTTATAATCACTTACTTAGAGCCTTATCAAAAATTAAGAATTTTAACTTTTTTAGATCCTGATCGAGATCCATTGGGAGCTGGTTATCAGATTATCCAATCTAAAATTGCAATTGGTTCTGGAGGACTTTCAGGTAAAGGCTTTTTACAAGGGACACAAAGTTATTTAGATTTTTTACCTGAGAAACATACCGACTTTATTTTTACTTTATTTTCAGAGGAGTTTGGTTTTATCGGCTCAGTTGGACTTTTGTTGTTGTATACAATTATTATCATTAGAATAATTCAAATAGGAGCAATCTCAAGAAGCAGTTTTGCTAGAATGTTTTGTTTTGGTTTTGCATTTGCAATTTTTATTTATATTACAGTTAATTTATCGATGGTATTAGGATTATTACCTATAGTTGGCTCTCCACTTCCAATAATGTCTTATGGAGGATCTTCAATGCTTGCAACCATGATTGGTTTTGGCATTGTCTTGAGTGCCAAAATTCATAGCCAACAAACTATAGCTTAAATTTTTACCATATTTATTGAGTATAATTTGCCACTACCAAATATTATTTTTTTAACTATAAAAAACGATCATGAATAAAAATATCAAAGTTGGGATTGTAGGTGCTGGAATCCAAGGTGTATCAAATGCTTTGTTTCTTCAGAAAAAAGGATTCAATGTAACTATTTTTGACAGAGATAATCCTGGCGCACAAGCAGCATCGTATGGAAATGCTGGTCATTTTTCACCATATGCTTCGGTTCCTCTTAATCGTCCTGATGTGCTAGCAGATGTTCCGGCTATGTTATTGAGTTCGTCTGGACCTTTAGCTTTAAAGTGGAACTATGTTCCAAAAATGATCCCATGGTTTTTAAAATTTATAATGAATTCAACAACTAAAAATATGATGCATACAGCTAAAAATATGCATCAAATTTTAGATTTAGCATTACCAGCTTATGATGAATTATTTGATGAAATTGAATTAGAAGGCTTAGTTGAAAATAAGGGAATTTTATATATTTGGAATGATCAAGATCTCAAAAGTAGAGAATTAGAAATAAATATAAGAGACGAGCTAGGTGTTAAGCAACAATTAGTAAATAAATCTGAAATTCATGATCTAGAACCACATATAAAACCCTTTTATCATGCGGGCGTTTATTATCCATACGCAAGACACGCAAGAAATCCAAAAAAAATTCTTTTAAAACTTTTTGACTTGTTTTTAAAAAAAGGTGGAAAATTTAATAAAGTAAATATTAAAGATATTAATTTTGATGAACAAAAACCTGTTTTTAAAACAGAAAATCAAAGTTTTATTTTTGATAAAGTTGTGATTGCTTGTGGAGCTTTTTCTAAAAAATTAACTGATAATTTAGGTGAAAGAATTCCTTTAGATACTGAAAGAGGATATCATGTTCATTTTAAAGGCTGTGATCATCTTTTAAATAGACCAGTTATTTTTTCAAATAGAGGATTTGGAATTACTCCTATGGAACAAGGTTTAAGGGTTGTTGGAACTGTTGAGTTTGGCGGTTTAGATAATCCATTATCAAAATCGAGAGTTAAAAATTTAATCAATAATGCAAAATATATGCTTGGAGACCTTCCAGAACATGAAGATGAATGGCTTGGATTTAGACCGTCTTTGCCAGATTTCCTTCCAGTGATGGGTCCATCAAAAAATCATAAAAATGTTTTTTATTGCTTTGGTCACCATCATTTAGGTTGGACATTAGGCCCAATATCTGGAAAGATAGTTTCGGGAATGATAGCTAACGAAAATACTAATTTAGATTTAAAACCTTATAGCTCATTAAGATTTAGCTAGGTGAGCAAGAACACCAAAGCATACCTAATGTTGGTTTGTGCAACATTATTTTGGGCTGGTAACTTTACAATTGGTAAGCTTGCTTTTTTAGAGAACATACCTCCAAATACTCTTGCGTTTTTAAGGTGGACTCTTGTGTGGATAATATTATTTCCTTTCACTTATAAGGAAGTATTAAAACTAAAAAATAAAATTAAACAAAATTTATCATTATTTTCTATTCTGGGTTTTACAAGCGTCTGTATATTCACTTCATTTACTTATAATGCTTTAAATTATACACAGGTAATCAATGCATCTCTTTTTAATACTGCAATACCAGTTACTATAATTTTAGTTTGTTTTTTATTAAAAATTGAGAAAACAAATATTTTTCAAATATCTGGTTTATTAATTTCAGTATTAGGAATTTTAGCTATTATAACAAGACTTGATCTCAATATCTTACTTTCGTTAAATTTTAATAAAGGAGATTTATTTATGATTGGAGCGATAATTGCTTGGGGAATTTATTCTGCTTATTTAAGAAAACAAACTTTCAATGTATCTTTGCTGGCTCTTGTTCATATAATTTGCACCTTTGGATTAATATTTCTTTTACCACTGTTTATTATAGATGTTGTGCAGGGTGAAACTGTAGAGATGAGTTCAAATCTTTTTTACATCCTAATTTATATTGCAATATTTCCAAGTATTGGCTCTTATTATTGTTGGGCTGGCGCTGTTTCAATCATTGGAGCAAATAGGGCAGGAATTTTTTTATCATTAATTCCTTTATTCAGTACAATATTTGCAATTTTATTTTTTAATGAAAAATTTTTATTTTTTCATTTAATTGGCTCTATTTTAATTATATTAGGTTTATTTTTATCAAACAAAAAAATTAAAAATGCTTAAAGTTGCAATATTAGATGATTACCAGAACGTTTCACAAGAGTTTGTGGATTTAAAAAAATTATCAGGAAAATACGAATTTAAAATCTTTAGTGAGCCTTTTTTAGATGAAGCAGATGCTATTGAGCAATTATCTGATTTTGAAGCATTATTAATCATGCGTGAACGTACACCAATTACTAAAAATTTAATCGATAATCTAAATGATCTTAAATATATCATTACCAGTGGATCAAGAAATAAAGCAATTGATTTAGAAGCAGCACATAAAAGAAAAATTATAGTTTGTGGAACTGAGATTAATTTTAATCCAACTTGT
This sequence comes from Candidatus Pelagibacter sp., assembly GCA_038154225.1. Taxonomy (GTDB): domain Bacteria; phylum Pseudomonadota; class Alphaproteobacteria; order Pelagibacterales; family Pelagibacteraceae; genus Pelagibacter. Next base: position 5,966 of record JAYOZQ010000010.1, on the reverse strand, counting down.
GAGCTTACTTGGGCTTTAATTTTAGGTTTATCCAAAAATTTAAAAACAGAAATTGATAATATGTATCAAGGATACTGGCAGACAACAGTTGGTTTTGAGTTAAAAGGTAAGATTATTGGTTTAATTGGACTTGGAAGAGTAGGTTCTCAAGTTGCAAAGATTGCTAACGCATTTGGTATGCAGGTAATAGCTTGGAGCGAAAATCTAGATTTAGATAAATGTAAAGAGTTGAATGTATTACCATGTAGTAAAGAGGATTTAATTAAAACATCTGATTATATTTCAATTCATGTTCAAGGAGGAGAGCGATATAAGGATTGTATTACCATTAAAGAGTTTGACCAAATGAAGAAGACAGCTTTTTTAATTAATACTTCACGTGGTCCAATCGTAAACGAAGATGATTTGATAATAGCTTTATCTACAAATGTAATTATGGGTGCTGGAATTGACGTGTATGAAAAAGAGCCTCTACCTGAAGGAAATAAACTAAGATTTTTACCTAATGCATTACTTACCCCACATATTGGTTATGTAACTGCAGAAAATTATAGTATTTTTTATACCCAGATGATTGAAGATCTTGAAGCATGTGTGAATGGAAAGCCTATTCGTGTTATTGAAAAATAATGGAGCTACCAGTAGTTAATCATAAAGATTATGTTGCTAAAATTGGAGATGATCACAAATTTCCAATTAATAAATTTGGTGAACTAGCTAAATATTTGATTGATAGGAAAGTTGTAAATAAATTTCATAATCCTGTTGCTTGTTCTTTTGAGACTTTAAATAGAGCTCATTCAAAAAATTACATTAACGATATAAAAAATAAAACCCTAGACAAAAATGGAATTAAAAAAATTGGTTTTCCTTTAGTAGATAGTGTGGTGCAAAGATCTTTAGTTGCAACTGGAGGAACTGTTTTAGCCTCAAAACTTGCATTAAATTATGGGGTTGCCTGCAATACGGCAGGGGGTAGTCATCATGCTAATTACAATGAAGGAGCTGGCTATTGTGTTTTTAATGATGTAGCCGTTGCTGCTCATTATTTATTAGATAGAGGGTTTGCTAATAGAATTTTAATTGTAGATCTAGATGTTCATCAGGGAAATGGAAACTCAGAAATATTCAAAGACAATAGACATGTCTTTACTTTTAGCATGCATTCAAAAACCAATTATCCTGCTAAAAAATCAATGAGTGACTTAGATGTTGAACTTGAGGATAATGTTGAAGATGAAGTCTATATAGAGACACTAAAATTTAATTTAAATGAACTTAATAATGAAAACTTTGACTTTGTTTTCTATATTGCGGGGGTTGATATTCATTTTAATGACCGTTTAGGAAAATTAAAAATTTCAGATGAAGGAGTAAAACAAAGAGATGAATTGGTAATTGAAAATTTTTTTTCAAAAAAAATACCTATTTGTGGGGTTTTAGGTGGAGGGTATAACAAAGATTTTAAAAAATTAATTGAATTACACTCATTTCTACATCAATCTTGTGCTAAGTTGATTTAAATTATGACAAAAAAAATAAATCCCAATTTAACTGCTGAACAAAAATTAGTTTTATTTGAAGATGGAACAGAACCACCGAATACAAGTGAATTAAACCATGAAAAAAGAGAAGGAAGTTTTCACTGTGCTAATTGTGGAGAAAAATTATTTGACTCAAACACAAAATATGAAAGTGGCTCAGGTTGGCCATCTTTTTATCAGTCACTTCCTGATGTGTTTGAAACTAAAACTGACCATTTATTAGGTTATGCAAGAACCGAGTATCATTGTAAAAAATGCGGTGGCCATCATGGACATATTTTTGAGGATGGACCAAACCCAACCGGAAAACGATACTGCAATAATGGAGTATGTTTAGTTTTTAAACCAAAAAACTAATTATAAAATTACTTAAGAAGATCTAAAAGTTTATTTTCTTTTTCTAAAGCTCTTGTTTCATCATAACCACCAATGTGTTGATCATCGAAGAAAATTTGTGGGATTGTTCTTTTACCATTTGCTTTTTTAATCATTTCATCCATTGCACCATCAACTGTTGAAATATCTATTTCTTTATATTCAACATTATTTCTTGTTAATAATCTTTTTGCTGCTTCACAATAATTGCAAAGTGGTCCTGTATAGATAGTTACTGATTTCATACATTATAAATAGTCATTCTTTTTAATTTTACTAGTTATTTCTTTTCTAGAATATTCAAATTTTTTTCTATGTTTAATACTTTTTTGATTAACTCTTTTTCTCCACAATCTAAATGAAGCTGGTTTTACAGATCTTCGCATAATCTTTATTACTTCAGATTCTGTCTTACCTGTTTTTTTCTCTATTTCTTCGAAGGTAATCCTATCAGCCCAGGCAGCCCAAACTATCCAATCTGGGTCATTAACTTCTGGTTCAGGATTTTTAACTCTCGTGATAGGGGTGTGACCTTTTTTTTTCATAAATCCTTTATATTTGAAAAAAATGATTAATGCATTTTTTTTGAAGAATGATATTATGGTCCTTGATAGTCCATCTTAGCCATCTTTAGCTCCCGGTTTTTTTGGACTATCAACCTTTAAAATGTACCCCCTAAATTATTTTCTGTTTTTACAAATAATATTATTTTTATTTATCACTCCAGGAACCCCAAGAATTGTAATTATTTCATATTCAATGAATTATGGTGTGCAAAAATGTGTTTGGACAGCACTAGGTGATATAACTGCAAATATTATTCAAGCAACTTTAGTAATATTTGTAATAGGATCTTTTTTTTCAGAAAACTCAACCTTACTTAATACATTTAAATGGATTGGAGTAGCTTACATTTTGTATCTAGCTTATGATCTTTATAACACTAGACCTAAAGACGTAAATTCTACAAATATTTCTTCAAAAACTTTTTTTTCTTTTTTTAAAGATGGTTTCTTGGTTGCAGGAACCAGTCCAAAAGCTTGGATGTTTTTTCCTTTAATCTTTCCACAGTTTATAGATTTCAATTCAAATTACTTAGTCCAGTTTATAATTTTAATCACAACTTATGTTGTATTAGATTTTTTATCTTTGATTGCTTATGCCGTACTTGCTCAAAAATTAATTAAATGGATAAAAGCAAATCCAAAAACAATTAATACAATTTCAGCGAGTGTTTTAGTATTTATTGCTGGAATTATTGTTGTTACACAACAATATTAATCTAAAGAATGGTCTTTATTGCCACTTGCAATAGCATTAATTTCTTTATTAAATTAACTATTAATTAATTAATAACTAGAGGAAATAAAATGAAATTAAATAAAATAATCTTAAGTTTTGTTTCTGCATTAGCAATTATATTATCTTCATCTGTTACATCTTTTGCAAAAGTTGTAGGAGATAAGATAGTTTTAGGCTCTGCTATTTCATTAACTGGAAAATATTCATCTAATGGTGTTCATACTCAAAACGGTTACAACATGGCTGTTGATAGAATTAACAGCATGGGTGGTATTAAAGTTGGTGGAAAAACTTATAAGTTTGAAATCATTTATTATGATGATGAGTCAAACCCAAAAAGAGCTGCGCAACTTGCAGAAAGATTAATCAAACAAGATGGTGTTGAATATATGCTTGGTCCATACAGTTCAGGACTAACTAAAGCGATAGCGCCAGTAACAGAAAAATATGGTGTACCGATGGTTGAAGCAAATGGTGCTTCAAGATCTTTATTTACCAAAGGTTACAAATATTTGTTCGCTGTACTTGCGCCAGCTAATTTATATCTTGATGTAGCTATCGATTTAGCTGTTGAGAAAAATAATGGAAAACCAGTAACTGTTGCAATGGCATTTGAACAAGATGCTTTTTCTCAAGATGTGAGATTAGGTGTTTTAGATGCAATCAAAAGAACTGGATCTAAAAAGCTTATTGATGACAAACTACCAAAAGAACTAAATGATATGGCTGCAACTTTAGCAAAAGTTAAAGCAGTAAAACCAGACGTTCTTGTAGTGTCTGGCCATACAAAAGGTGCCTTGACAGCTGTTAGACAAATTGCTGAAATGAAAGTTGATGTACCAATGCTTGCAATGACTCACTGTGATGCTGCGAAATTATCTAAACAACATGGTAAAAATTCTCAGTATGCATTGTGTGCTTCACAATGGCATAAAACACTAACATATAAGGATGACTTCTTTACTGATGGTATAACTTATGATGCTGACTTCACTAAAGAGTTTGGTTACGCACCTCCTTATCAAGCAGCTGAGTCATCAGCAGCTTTATTGGTATTTAAAGATGCATTTGAAAGAGCAAACTCTTTTGACAAAGTCAAAGTAAGAGATGCACTTGCAGACACTAATATGCAAACGTTTTATGGAAACATAAAATTTGCAGAAGGTGGTCAGAATGTTGATAAACCAATGGTGTTATTCCAAGTGATGTGTGATGGAGATAAGTGTGAAAATAAAGTTGTAGCTCCTACTAAATGGGCTTCAGCTGAATTAATTCACCCAATTCCATCTTGGTCAGAGAGATAATATCAAATATTTAAAATGCTCCCTAGCAATAGGGGGCATTTTTATATAAACAGTTTCAAATAAAAATTTATGGATTTTCTTATATTTCAAGTGCCAATATTAATGGTTCAAGCATCATTAGATGGAATATTGCTTGGAATTTTATTTGCTCTAATTGCGTATGGAATGGCTCTTCAATGGGGAGTTATGAATATAATCAATATTGCTCAAGGAGATCTAGTAATTCTTGGTGGTTATATCACTTACTTTATGTATCTTTCGGGAATTCATCCAGCTTTGGGCGTCATAGTGGCACCAGCTATAATGTATTTTGTTGGTGTCGGTCTTTATAAATTAGTAATAAATAAAGTTGTAGATCGAGACTTGTTTATCTCCATACTTGCTACATTTGGCATAAGTATTCTTTTTATGCAGTTAATGAATTTTGCATTTGGTGCAGACGTTGTTCTTGCAAACTCAGAATTTGGTACAACAATGTTATTTAATAATTCAGTAACACTACCTAATTCAAAAATATTTTCAGCATTAATTAGTATTATCTTTGCAATTGGCCTTGTAATTTACATGAAAAAATCAAAGTTAGGTCGTGCAATAAGAGCAACAGCTCAAAATGCTAGAGCAGCAAAAATTTTAGGTGTTGATACAGAAAAAGTTTATGCAGCTACCTTTGGAATTAATGCAGCACTCTGTGGTGTTGCTGGAGCATTAATTGCAATTACATTTACAATCCATCCTTATATGGGACTACCTTATACGATTAGATCTTTTATGATTGTTATTATTGCAGGATTAGGAAATTTACCTGGAGTAGCTATCTCGGGAATGGGTCTTGGAGTATTCGAAGAGTTTGCAGATTACATTCTTGGAACAGAATTTAGAATTGGTTCAGTGTTTTTATTGCTAGTTTTAATTTTAGTTTATCGAAGATTTAAACTTTCTAGAAAAAGAGAGTATTTAAAATGAAGAATAATAATATTATTTTATATGCTGCAATATTAATTTTTGGTGTGGTTGCACCATTTATATTGCCAGCTTTTAAAGTTCAATTATCAATCTTGTGTATTTTAATTGTACTTGCTTTAACTTGGAATATCCAAGGTGGTGAGATGGGTTATAACACATTTGGGAATATTTTATTTTATGGGCTAGGCATGTATCTTTGCGCTTCTGTTCAGGTTGGAATGTTTTTCCCACTTGCAGAATGGACAGAAAGCGGAGGTGAAAAAACTTTTGTTCATACGCCTAGTCAATTTTTTCAAGGGATGGCAGTTGGTCTTTTAGTTGCTGCAATAGTTCCAACTATTGTTGCTGGACTAATCGGCTATGCAATCCTTGGATTAAGAGGCCATTATTTTGCGATATGCACTTTAGGTTTAGGAGTAGCAGCTGGAGAAATTTCTGGAGGAATAGAAATTATTGGAGCAGGCCAAGGTTTTACAAC
>JAYOZQ010000009.1:0-16178 GCA_038154225.1 Candidatus Pelagibacter sp. | reverse complement strand
ATTTCTTTTCCTTCTTTAAAATTTGTTCCAGCAAGTCTAACAACTAATGGAACACTGATATTTATTTCTTTAGCTGCATCTACCACTCCTTGAGCAAGAACATCACATCTCATTATTCCTCCAAAAATATTAACTAAAATTCCTTTAACATTTTTGTCTGATAGAATTATCTTTAAGGCTGCTGAAACTTTTTCTTTTGAGGCACCACCACCAACATCTAAAAAATTAGCTGGCTCTTTTCCATATAATTTAATTATGTCCATTGTTGCCATAGCTAAACCTGCGCCATTAACCATACAGCCAATACTTCCATCCAATTTTATGTAGGCTAGATCATGTTTGCTTGCTTCTATTTCTGTTGGATCTTCTTCATTTAAATCTCTTAATTCAACAATTTCAGGATGTCTGAATAAAGCGTTAGAATCAAAATTTACTTTTGCATCTAAACAGATTATTTTTTCTTCGTTGGTTAAAATTAGCGGATTAACTTCAACCATGTTTGCATCTGTACTTATAAACATTTGATAAATTGATTTTATTAGTGAAATTGCTTGAGTTTTTGCGCTATCACTTAAGTCAAAGATTTTAACTATCTCTTCACAATCTTTGTCTGAAATTTCACTATTTATATCAACTTTAGTTGTGATAATTTTTTCAGGTGTACTGCTTGCTACTTCTTCGATATCCATTCCACCTTGATCACTGGATATGAAAGCTATTTTTGAACTAGCTCTATCAACTAAACAAGATAAATAAAACTCTTTATCTATGTTTGACGACTCTTCAACATATAATCTTTTTACTTCTCTTCCTTCAGGACCTGTTTGATGAGTAACTAAAGTTTTTCCCATCATCTCTTTTGCTGCTTCACTTAATTCTTCAATAGTATCTAAAATTTTTACTCCCCCAGCTTTACCTCTTCCTCCTGCATGAATTTGAGCTTTTAGAACATATTTTTTGGTATTTAATGTTTTTGCTTTTTCTACTAATTCATCAACTGATAAAGCAAACACACCCTCTGGAACAGTTGCACCATATTTTTTTAGAATTTGTTTAGCTTGATGTTCGTGAATATTCATTATTACTTAGAAAGATCAGGATCTATTTTAGATGCCGCTTCCCATAGAGCTTTAACTGCATCAATAGAATGCATAAATTCTTTTTTCTCTTTATCATCTAAATCAATTTGCTCTATTTTTTCCACTCCATCTTTTCCAATAACAACTGGAACACCTGCATAGACACTGTCTACACCATACTCTCCATTTAATTGAACAGCACATGGTAGTAATTTTTTTTCATCTTTTAAATAAGCTTCAGCCATCTGAACTCCTGATGCTGCAGGTGCATAAAATGCAGAACCTTTTTCAAGGTATTTAACTATCTCTGCCCCACCATCTCTAGTTCTTTGATTGATTTCTTCTAATCTTTCTTGAGAAATTTTTCCCTCTTTTACTAAATCAAGCAAAGGTGTTCCTGAAACTTTGGTAAATCTAGGCATTGGCACCATAGTATCTCCATGTCCACCCATTACCATTGCATCTATTTCTTTTACTGGAACATTTAATTCTAAAGATAAAAATAATTTAAATCTTGAGCTATCTAAAATTCCAGCCATCCCAACAACTTTATTAGCTGGTAAACCTGAAAATTTTTGAAATGCCATAACCATGACATCTAATGGATTAGTAATACATATAACAAATGCATTAGGAGCGTTCTGCTTAATACCCTCTGCTACTTGTTTAATAATTTTTAAGTTAATCCCTAATAAATCATCTCTGCTCATACCAGGTTTTCTTGGAACACCAGCAGTAATAATAATTACATCTGAGTCTTTAATGTCTTTATAATCATCAGTGCCTGAAAATTTTACGTTAAAACCATCGACTGATGAGGATTGTGCTATATCAAGTGCTTTTCCTTTTGCAATTCCACTTGCAACATCAAACAAAACTACTTCGTTTACCAATTCTTTTGTTCCAATTAAATGTGCTAAAGTTCCACCTATTTGACCTGCGCCAATCAAAGATATTTTACTCATTATTTTTCCTTATTTCATTGTTGGCATTACAAATTCCGCGTTTGAACGGATACCTGATGGCCATCTTGATGTTACTGTTTTTAATTTTGTATAAAATTTAATTCCTTCCATACCGTGCATTGCACTATCTCCAAATAAAGATCTTTTCCATCCTCCAAAACTATGGAACGCCATTGGAACTGGGATTGGAACATTGATACCAACCATACCTACTTGAATTTTACTTGCAAAAGTTCTACCTGCATCTCCATCTCTAGTATAAATGCTTACGCCATTTCCGTACTCATGATCATTAATTAATTTAGCTGCATCTTCAAAAGTTTTTACTCTAACGACTGATAGAACTGGACCGAATATTTCTTCTTTATAAACTCTCATATCTTTTGTGACATGGTCAAATAAACAACCACCTATATAGAATCCATTTTCATAACCTTGAAGTTTTAAGTTTCTTCCATCTACAACTAGTTTAGCTCCTTCTTCAACACCAAGATCCACATAGCTTTTAACTTTTTCTAGATGCTCTTTAGTTACTAAGGGCCCCATTTCAGATGTTTTATCCATACCAGGACCGACTTTTAAAGCTTCTGCTTTTTTTGATAATCTTGAAACTAACTCATCACCTATATCTCCTACAGCTACCGCAACAGACTGAGCCATACATCTTTCGCCAGCAGAACCGTATGCTGCACCCATTAAACCATTTACAGCACCATCTAAATCACAGTCAGGCATAACTACTAAATGATTTTTGGCTCCACCTAATGCCTGAACTCTTTTTTCATTTTTAGCTGAATTTTCGTAAATATACTTAGCGATAGGTGTTGATCCTACAAAACTTACTGCTTTAATATCTTTGTTCTCCAAAATTGCATCAACCGACTCTTTATCACCATTAATCACGTTAAATACACCATCAGGAAGACCTGCTTCTTTTAATAATTCTGCTAATTTGATTGCACATGAAGGATCTTTTTCTGAAGGTTTAAGTATAAATGTATTTCCACATGCTATAGCAATTGGGAACATCCACATTGGAACCATTGCTGGAAAGTTAAATGGTGTAATACCAGCGACAACTCCCAATGGTTGTCTCATTGACCAGCTATCAACATTAGTTCCTACATTTTCTGAAAATTCCCCTTTTAATAAATGAGGGATTCCACAAGCAAATTCAACTACCTCTAGTCCTCTTGTTAATGAACCCTGTGCATCGTCATAAACTTTACCATGCTCGGAAACAATTAATTTAGTAAGTTCATCAGAATTTTTTTCGATTAATTCTTTAAACTTAAACATCACTCTTGCTCTTTGAAGAGGAGGTTTTAATGACCAAGTTTCAAAAGCTTTTTTTGCAACTTCAACTGCTTGATCTAAGTCTGATTTAGAAGCAAGTCTTACTTCAGATTCTTGTTCTCCAGTTGCAGGATTATAAACTTTACCCTTTTTATCTGATGAACCAGGGATAATTTTTCCCCCAACAAAGTGCTCTATTAATTTCATGAATACGGTCTTTTAAATCAAAAAAGCTTGTTAGTCTATTTAAACATTAGCTGTAGCAATCATTTTTTTTAATTCAGCAATTGCTTTTGCTGGATTTAAGCCTTTTGGACAAGCATTAGTACAATTTAGGATAGTATGGCATCTGTAAAGTTTTAGTTCATCTGCAACTTTTTTTAATCTTGCTTCTCTTTCTTCGTCTCTACTATCAATGATCCATCTATAAGCTTGAAGTAGAACCGCAGGGCCTAAGTATTTATCTCCATTCCACCAATAACTAGGACATGATGTGGAGCAACATGCACACATAATACATTCATAGGCGCCATCAAGTTTAGCTCTTTCTTCTTTTGATTGTGTTATTTCAGTTGTTTCTTTTGTTGAGGTATTTTTTAACCAAGGTTCAATAGATTGATATTGTTTATAAAGTCCATCTAAATCACCAATTAAATCTCTCTTAACTTTTAAATGCGGCAAAGGATAGATATCAATATCTCCATCAATTTCTGCATGAGGTGTTGTGCATGCAAGACCATTTTTACCCCCCATGTTCATAGCACAAGATCCACAAACTCCATGTGCACAAGATCGTCGGTAAGCTAATGTTGGATCAATTTCATTCTTAATTTTATTTAGAATATCTAAAACTTTTGAAGGACAATTATCCATATCCACTTCATAGGTATCTAGCCTTGGATTCTCCTCTGTAGAAGGATCCCATCTATAAACATTAACTTTTCTTATATTTTTTGAACCAGTTTTATCTTGAAAATATTTACCTTTGGTAACCTCAGAATTCTTAGGTAAATTAATTTGAACCATTAATACACTCTTTCTTGTGGTGGAAAGTATTGCACTTCATTAGTTAAAGTAGATTTGTGTACTTCTCTATAACTTATTTTTGAATTCTTTCCATCACACCATGCTAGTGTATGTTGCATGAATTTTTCATCATCTCTTTTTGGATAATCATCTCTTGCATGAGCTCCTCTGCTTTCTTTTCTATGATATGCAGAATCTACTGTTGTTATGGCTTGTCTAATAAGATTATCAAATTCTAAGGTTTCCACTAAATCAGTATTAAATACTAAAGACCTATCTTTAACAGAAATAGAATCCATTCCATCATATGTTTTTCTGATTTCATCAACTCCTTCTTTAAGTGTTTTTTCCGTTCTAAAAACTGCACATTTAGATTGCATAGTTTTTTGCATAGAAAGTCTTAGATCTGCTGTACTGTTTTCACCATTTGCATTTCTAAGTTTATCAAACCTATCCAAACATTTTTGAGTTTCAGACTCTCCAATCTCCTCATGAGGTGTTCCTGGTTTAACCAACTCAGAAGCTCTTTTTGCTGCTGCTCTTCCAAAAACAACGAGATCAATTAAAGAATTTGATCCTAGTCTATTAGCTCCATGAACTGAAACACAAGCTGCCTCTCCAATTGCCATTAACCCAGGTACAGTTTTTTCAGAACCATTTACTGTCAAAACTTCTCCTTTATAATTGGTTGGAATTCCTCCCATATTATAATGAACAGTGGGCACAACTGGAATTGGTTCTTTAGTAACATCAACATTTGCAAACAATCTTGCAGCATCTGTAATTCCTGGCAATCTACTCTCGATAATTTCTTTATCTAAATGACTTAAATTTAGATGAACATGATCTTGTTCCTTACCAACTCCTCTTCCTTCATTAATCTCAATTGACATTGATCTACTCACCACATCTCTTGAGGCTAGATCTTTTGCATTAGGCGCATATCTTTCCATAAATCTCTCACCTTTTGAATTTGTAAGATAACCCCCTTCTCCTCTAGCACCCTCTGTAATTAAAGTGCCATGACCGTATATTCCTGTTGGATGAAATTGTACAAATTCCATATCTTGCAAAGGTAGTCCGGCTCTAAGCACCATTGCATTTCCATCCCCGGTGCAAGTGTGAGCTGATGTTGCTGAATAATACACTTTTCCATAGCCACCTGTTGCAATAATTACTGTATGCGCTCGAAATCTATGGATTGTTCCATCATTTAAATTCCATGCTATTAATCCTTTACACTCACCATCTTTCATTAATAAATCTAAAGCAAAATATTCTATAAAAAATTCTGTATTATGTTTCAAAGCTTGTCCATAAAGCGTGTGAAGTATTGCATGACCTGTTCTATCTGCTGCTGCACAAGTTCTTTGAACTATGCCATTACCATAATTTTTAGTCATTCCACCAAAAGGTCTTTGATAAATCTTTCCCTCTTCAGTTCTGCTAAACGGTACACCATATTTTTCTAATTCAATAACAGCCTTTGGTGCTTCTTTGCATAAATATTCAATACTATCTTGATCACCCAACCAATCAGCACCCTTAACAGTATCGTACATGTGCCATCTCCAATCATCTTCACCCATATTTCCAAGGGCTGCTGAAATACCACCCTGTGCAGCAGAAGTATGACTTCTAGTTGGAAAAACTTTTGAAATGCAGGCTGTTTTTAATCCTGCTTCACTTAAGCCAACCGCAGCTCTTAAACCAGAACCACCTGCTCCAAGAACAACAACATCATATTCGTGATCAATAATTTTATAAGAACTCATTAATTAAGATTAAATAAAAAAATAATTGTTAATAATGGGATGATTATAGCAGAAATAAATAATAGTCTGTTTGCGACATATTTGATTTTATCATCATTTATATAGTCTTCAAAAACCTCACTTATAGTTAGTGAAGAAAAAAAATAAGCAAAAATAATAAACAAGCTAAATAAAAACTTAGAGAATGGTTCTGTAAAAAAATTTACAACCTCTAAATAGTCATTGTCATAAATCATTACAAAATTAATGATAAACCAGAACATTAAAGGTAATAAAATTACTGACGATATCTTTATAAATATCCATTTTTTTGTAGCTAAATTCATACTAAATAAAATTTTTACCTATTAAATAAATCAAAATTGTTAATAAAAAAGACCCAAAAATAACCATAAGACCTGTGATACGAGTTGTTTGTAATTCAAAGCCATAACCCATGTCCATTATTAAGTGTCTAATTTCACTCAACATTTGAAAACTAAAAGACCACACTAAACCTATGATAAAAAACTTTCCTAAAATAGAATTTAAAAATTGATTAATAAAATTGTAGTTAGCATCTCCTAAAACTAATAGAGATACCCAAAAACAAATCAATGTTATTGCAACAATATTAATAATTCCTGTTATTCGATGTGAGATAGATACCAATGATGAAATATGCCATCTATAAATTTGTATATGTGGGGATAATGGTCTTTTATTTTCCATAAAAATTATTCTTAATTAATGTTTCAGCAATCTCAACTGCATTTAAAGCTGCACCTCGCAAAAGATTATCTGACACAATCCACATATTCAAACCATTGGTTACAGTTTTATCTTCTCTGATTCTAGAAATAAAAGTTTCATCTTTGCCTTCAGCCTCCAAAGGAGTTGAATAACCACCATCAGCTCGTTCATCAATTACTTTACAACCTTCAAAATTATCTAAAGCCTCTCTAATCTTTTCTAATTTAAAAGGTTTATCGAATTCTATGTTAACCGACTCTGAGTGTGAAACTAATACAGGTAATCTTACACATGTAGCTGTTAGATCTATATTATTATCTAAAATCTTTTTTGTTTCATTTGTCATCTTAAGTTCTTCTTTCGTATAACCATCATCAGCAAATACATCTATGTGGGGAATTGCATTGAATGCAATTTGTTTTGTAAAGTTTTTAGACTCAACTTTATTATTTTGCAGCACCTGCTTTGTTTGTTCTATCAATTCATCCATAGGAGCTTTCCCTCCTCCTGATACCGATTGATAAGTTGAAACAACTATTCTTTTAATTTTAAATAAATCATGCAATGGCTTTAAAGCTATAACAAGTTGAGCAGTCGAACAATTTGGATTTGCAATAATATTTTTTTTTATGTTATGTAGATGATCTGAATTTACCTGAGGCACTATTAAAGGAACATCAGGATCCATTCTATAAAAACTTGAATTATCAATTACTAAAGAATGTTTTGCAGCAATTTCAGCAAAATTTTCTGAAATTTTTCCTCCAGCTGCAAAAAAGGTAATTTTTACTTTCGAAAAGTCAAAAGTTTCAAGATCAATTACCTCATGTTCTTTTCCATTAAAATTAATTTTAGATCCAGCACTTCTAGATGATGCTAATAAATATAAATTATCTATAGCTAGCTCTTTCCTTTCGAGAACTTCTAAGATTTTTCTGCCGACATTACCCGTGGCTCCAACGATTGCTATATTCATGATTTTGTTGAAGTTTATACTAAATGAAAGGCAAATCGCAAACGATTCCAGTGCAAATATTGCTGTTTATCTCTGCTTTAACTCTTTGAGATACTTCCCAATGTGGTTTTTTCATCATAGCTATTCCAATAACTTTTCCAAAATGTGGGGAATAACATGCAGATCTCAATTCCCCAATGATATTGTCATTATCATCTTTCAGATCTAATGATCCTGATAAACTAATTTCTTTAGCATCAAATTTAACACCCATTAGTTTTTTTTTAATTCCATCTAACTTAATTTTTTTAAGTTTTTCTTTTCCTAAAAAATTAACCTCACTCTCTAACGAAACATATTGATCAAAACCACATTCCAAGGGATTATCATTATTATCAAAATCATTTCCATACGAAAGCAACCCACTTTCAATTCTTTCAATTAAATTTGGACAACCTGGTTTTACATTGAATTCTTTTCCTACTTCAAATAAGTGGTCATACAATTTCTGTCCTGATTGGGTATCTTGAACATATACTTCGTACCCCCCTTGTTTAGACCACCCTGATCTTGCAATTAAATGTTGTGATCCTTCAAAATTAAAATAACTAAAGCCAAAAAATTTTAATTCTTTAATTATTTTTCCAAATACTTTTTCCATTAGATCAAAAGATTTTGGTCCTTGAACAGCTATTATATCAACAATTGGTTCAACAATTTTAACATCAAAGTTGTATCCTGAAGCTAAGCCTTTTGCGAAAAAAATAACATCTGAATCGGCAATTGATATCCACCATTTATCCTCTGCTAACTTTAAAACTACAGGGTCATTTACTAAATTTCCTTCATCATCAATGATTGGGCAATAATAACATCTGCCAATTTTTGATTTTGATAAATCTCTACAAGTCATTAATTGAACAAGTTTTGCAGAGTCTTTTCCTTGAATTTCAACTTGTCGTTCAGCTGCAACATCCCAAACTTGAACATCTTTTTTTAGATGCTCATAAGAGTCTGCGATAGATCCAAATGCAGCAGGCAAGAGCATATGATTATAAACGGTATAAGCAGTGACACCCTGATTTTCTATTCTAGAAGTATAAGGTGTGCTTCTAAGTCTTCTAGATTTTGCTATTGAGTAGTTTTTCATTTTTGTAAAAATTCAAAGACTTTTTCACGCATTTCAAAAGCTTTTTCAATCATAATCATGTGTCCACATCCTTCAATTATATGGATTGTTGGGTTATCAACCATATTTGCAAACTTTTTTCCTACTTCAATGTTGACCATTTTGTCTAGAGCTCCAAGAACAAACATTGCAGGACAATCAATTGTCTTTACAGCATTTGCACCATTCAAATAATTATTGCAAGCTACAAGATCAATTCCTAATATTTCACTGATATCTCTTGGAGATTGGATTATTCTTTTAATAGGATTGCCACCTATAAATTTTTTCGACCCCTCATACCCCCACTTCATCATTAGTTTAACCGCATCTGAGTCTCCATTTTGGGCTAAGTCTATTAAGTCTTGATTAACAGGCATTTTATGAGATCCAGCGATAAAAACTAACTTTTTTAACCTACTTTTGTATTTGCTAGAGTACTCAAGCATTTCCAAACATCCTTGGGAATGACCAACCAAAATAATTTTTTCCAGTTTTAATTTAATAAATACTTTTTCTAACCAATCAGCAATCTCTTCAATAGTATGAAGACAAGGACCTTCTGAATTACCATGACCCGGTAGATCAATTGATAAAACATTAAAATTTTTATTTGAAAAAAATTGCTCAACTAAAGACCAAACTATATGTGAAAGACCACTGCCATGAAGAAAAATTATAGTTTCTTTTTTATGGTCTAATTCTTGTCCAGCATTTGATGCATGAACACTTTTATTTTCTAAATCAAATATCAAATAATTTCCTAAAACTGTTTTCTTAATTCAAATTTCTGAATTTTTCCTGTTGATGTCTTTGGTAATTCACAGAAAATAACTTTTTTAGGTACTTTAAAACCTGCCAAGGTTTCTTTACAAAAGTCTATTAATTCTTTTTCTGTAACTGGTTTATCTTGAACCATTTCTATAAACGCGCATGGAACTTCTCCCCACTTTTCATCAGGTTTAGCAACAACAGCTGCAATAGATACAGATGGATGTTTTGCAAGTGTATTTTCAATTTCAATAGATGAAATATTTTCTCCTCCAGAAATGATTATATCTTTAGATCTATCTTGTATCTTAACATATCCATCTGGGTGCATCACTGCTAAATCACCAGTGTGAAACCATCCCCCAGCCATTGCTTTATCAGTTGCAGCTTTATCTTTAAAATATCCTTTCATTACAACATTACCTCTGATCATAATTTCACCAATAGTTTTACCGTCTTGCGGAACTTCTTTCATCGTTTCAGGATCCATTACTGTAACCCCTTCGGTATTTGGATACCTAACACCTTGTCGAGCTTTAATTTCATTCTGTTTATCTTCATCAAAACTATCCCACTCTTCATTCCAAGCACACTGCGTAACATGACCATAAGTTTCTGTTAGTCCATAAACATGCATCACTTCAAAACCGAGATCTTTCATCTTCTTGAAAATGATACTAGGTGGAGGGGCACCTGCTGTTAATACATAAACTTTGTTTTTAAGTTTTTTTCGATCAGCTTCTGGCGCTCCTGTAATCATATTTAAAATGATTGGTGCACCACCAAAATGAGTCACATTATATTTATCTATTAATTCAAATATTTTTTTAACATCTATATTTCTTAGACAGATGGTTCTTCCATTTAACATTGGGATAGTCCAAGGGTAACACCAACCATTACAATGAAACATTGGAACAATTGTTAAGAAATTCAGTCTATTTGGCATATTCCAAGCAACTGAACTTCCAGTGGACATTAAATACGCACCTCTATGATGATAAACAACTCCTTTGGGATTCCCAGTTGTTCCTGAAGTGTAACTTAAAGATATGGCTTGCCATTCATCCTCGGGCATTTTCCATTCATAATTTTCATCGCCTGTATTTAAAAAATCTTCATACTCTAGATCACCAATTTTTTCTAATTTCGACTGATCTGCATGTTTGTCATTTATATCAATGACTATAATTTTTTTATCAATTTTTTCTAAAGCTTTTTTAACTTCTATATGAAGCTGTCTATCTACAACTAATACTTTTGCTTCACTATGATCTAAAATATAAGCAATAGTATTTGCATCCAGTCTAACATTGATTGTGTTTAATACGCCACCTGTCATTGGAACTGAATAATGTGCCTCAAAAATTTCAGGAGTATTAAATGCTAAAAATGAAACTGTATCCCCTTTACTAATTCCAATTTTTGATAATGCACTCGCAAATTTTACAGCTCTTTTATAAACTTCTGTCCATGTATATTTTCTATCTTCATAAACAATTGCTTCGTAATTAGGGTAAACATCTTTAGCTCTTTCCAAAAAAGTTAATGGTGTAAGAGGAATATGATTTGCTTTATTTTTATCTAAATTTATATCGTAGCTACTCATGATTAATTAAATTTAAAATTCATTATATTTGAACTTCCAGATATTGCAGATTTATAATGGAATTCAGCTCTTGGTAAAACTTTGTCAAAATAAAATTTTGCGGTATTGATTTTATCTTCATAGAATTCTTTATTAGACTCATAATCGCTGAAACTTACTTCTAAAACCTTAATCCATGAATATGCAATTGATACATAACCAAGTGTTTTTAAATAATCGTTTGCAGCAGCACTTACATCGTCTTTTTCAATTTTAGTTTTATCTTCGATCCAGCCTGTAAACTTATGTAAAATATCTAAGTAATACATTAATTCCTTAGAATATGATTTCACTTTTTCATTTTTGCTATCACACTCTCCTTTAATCATCTCTAAAAATTTTTGAATTATATTTCCATTTTTATTTGTAAGTTTTCTAAAAACTAGATCGGCTGCCTGAACTGAATTTGTTCCTTCATAGATTGGGGTAATTCTATTATCTCTATACAATTGTTCAATTCCTTGATCTTTAGTGTATCCATATCCACCATGAATTTGCATAGCATCATTGGTTATTTCCATTGCTAAATCAGTGAATAATGATTTTACCACAGGGGTCATTAGCGAAACATAATCAGAAGCCTCCTGTTTAATTTTATCATCAGGATGATAAAGACTAACTTCTGTTTGTTGAGAAAGCCAAAAACATAAAGCTCTTTCTCCCTCAATTATAGATTTCATATTTAATAATGATTTTCTTATATCAGCATGTTCTATAATAAAATCTGCACCATTTGTTGATTTTGTATTATTAGTTTTGCCTTGTTTTCTCTCTTTAGCGTAAGCAAGAGAGTTTTGATATGCAATCTCCGAAATACCCAAACCTTGGATCCCAACAACAATTCTCTCCAAATTCATCATGGTAAACATTGCATTCAAACCTTTGTCTTTTGATCCAATCATATAACCTGTTGCCTCATCAAAATTTAAAACACATGTGGCTGATCCTTTTATTCCCATTTTACTTTCGATTGATCCTGTCGATATTCCATTTCTTTGTCCTACAGTCCCATCATCATTTACAATAAATTTTGGAACTAAGAATAGACTTATACCTTTTGTTCCCGCTGGAGAGTCAGTTGATCTTGCTAAAACTAAATGAATAATATTTTCAGTTAAATCATGGTCTCCCGATGTAATAAATATTTTTTGACCACTAATTTTATAAGTACCATTATCTTGTTGAACAGCTTTTGTTTTCAATAATCCTAAATCTGTTCCACAAACTGGTTCTGTTAAACACATGGTGCCACTCCATTTACCTTCAACTATTTTTGGTAAGTATTTTTGTTTAATTTCTTCTGGTGCATGATGATTAATACAATTGTAAGCACCAATACTTAATTCACTATATAATTTAAAAGATAAACTCGCTGACGACAGCATTTCATCAAAGAATGCACTAACTGTTTTTGGCATACCTTGGCCACCATACTTTGGATCACATGATAATGACGTCCAGCCATCTTCAATATATTTTTGGTAAGCTTCTTTATAACCTGGGGGTGTTCTCACTACTCCATTTTCTAAGACAGCAGGATTTTCATCTCCTATTTTTGCAAGAGGTAAAATTAAATTTTGGTTTATTTTGGCTGCTTCATCTAAGATATCTTTGACTAAATCTGTAGTAACCTCATCGTATTTTGTTAATTCATTGTAGTTTTTATTATCTCTTAATTTTTCAAATAGAAATAACATGTCCTCTACTGGTGCAGTGTAACTTGGCATATATAAAGCTTAGAATAATTATAGAATTATTGCAATTTTGAAATTATCGCATCACCCATTTCAGATGTTGATGCCTCTTTCATACCATCTGACAAAATATCCTTGGTTCTTAAACCGTCATTTAGAACATCTTGAACAGCTTTTTCTAAAGCATCAGCTTCATTGTCTAGATCTAACGAGTATCTCAATGCCATCGCAAAACTTAATATTGATGCAATCGGATTTGCTAATCCTTTGCCAGCAATATCTGGTGCTGATCCATGAATAGGTTCATACATAGCTCGCATTTCACCATCTTTGTTTTTTGCTCCTAATGATGCCGACGGCAAAAGTCCTAATGATCCTGTAAGCATTGAAGCCTGATCGGATAGCATATCACCAAATAAATTATCAGTTACTATTACATCGAATTGTTTTGGATTTCTTAAAAGCTGCATTGCACAATTATCTGCTAGCATGTGACTTAATTCGACATCCTTATATTCTTTATCATGTAGCTCTTGAACTTCTTCTTTCCAAAGCTGTCCTGCTTCCATAACGTTTGATTTTTCGCATGAAGTAACTTTGTTTGATCTTTTTTTTGCTAAATCAAAAGCAACTCTTGCTACTCTAGTAATTTCACTAGTTGTGTATGTGTGTGTATTAATTCCTTTTCTTTCACCATTATCAATCGGTTTAATACCTCTTGGCTCACCAAAATATATTCCACCAGTTAATTCTCTTACGATCATTATGTCTAAGCCTGATACAATTTCAGGCTTTAATGTTGATGCATCAACTAATTGCTCAAAACAAATTGCAGGCCTTAAATTGGCAAATAATTTTAATTCTTTTCTAAGTTTTAATAAGGCTCTTTCAGGTTTTTTTGAAAATTCTAAATTATCCCATTTAGGACCTCCAACTGCACCAAGCATTACTACTTCACTCTCTAAAGCTTTGTAAAAAACCTCATCGGTTATTGGTGTTCCGTGTTTGTCATAAGAGCATCCCCCCGCAAGATCTTCGTCTATCTCAAAATCTAAAGATTTATTATCATTAAACCAATTAATAATTTTTTTTACTTCTGCAATTACCTCTGGTCCAATACCGTCACCTGGTAATAAAAGTATTTTTCTTTTTTTTACTTTAATCATTAAAAATCCAAGGTTTTTTATCTTTTAGATTTGTTTCAAAGTTTTCAATTTTATCTGACTTTTTTAAAGATAAAGCAATATCGTCCAGACCTTCTAGTAAGCACTTCTTTTTAAATGGATCTACATCAAACTTGATTTCGTTATTACCATAAACTATTTTTTCATCATTTAAGTCTACCGAAATTTCTTCTTTTCTATTTGCGTATTCTGATAATTCTTTAATTTTTTCTTCTTCTAAAATTATAGGCAAAATCCCATTCTTAAAACAATTACTATAAAATATGTCTGCATAGCTAGAGCTGATTACACATGTTATTCCAAAATCTAGCAGTGCCCAAGGAGCGTGTTCTCTAGAAGACCCACATCCAAAATTTTTTCCGGCAATTAAAATTTTCGAACCATTATATGGATTTTGGTTTAAAACAAAGTCACTAATTTCTTTACCTTGATCATCATATCTCATTTCGAAAAATAAATTTTTTCCAAGTCCAGTTCTTTTTATTGTTTTTAAGAATTGTTTTGGAATTATCATATCTGTATCAATATTTACTATTGGTAAATATGCAGGTATGCTTTTTAATGTATTAAATTTTTGCATTAGTTTTGATACTTTCTCACATCATCTAAACTTCCAGATATTGCTGCAGCGGCTGCCATACCAGGACTTACTAAATGAGTTCTTCCACCTCTTCCTTGTCGACCTTCAAAATTTCTGTTTGAAGTAGAAGCACATCTTTCTTCAGGTTTTAATTTATCAGCATTCATCGCTAAACACATTGAACATCCAGGTTCTCTCCATTCAAAACCAGAGTTAACAAATATTTTATCTAATCCTTCTTGTTCAGCTTGTTCTTTTACCAAACCAGATCCTGGAACAACCATCGCATTTACATGTGATGATATTTTTTTATCTTTTAGAATTTTAGCTGCCTCTCTTAAATCCTCTATTCTGCCATTAGTGCAACTTCCAATAAATACCTTGTCTATTTTAATATCTTTAGCTGCCATATCTGGTTTTAAACCCATATATTTTAAAGCTCTTTCAATAGAATTCTTTTTGTCTTCATCACTTTCACTTTGAGGATTTGGAACCTTATCATCAATCGTAATTACATCTTGAGGGGATGTGCCCCAAGTAATCATTGGTAAAATTTCATTTGCATTTAAATTAAGTTCTTGATCAAAACTTGCATCCTCATCTGTCTTAAGAGTATTCCAATAATTTAAAGCCTTTTCCCAATTATCTCCTTTTGGAGACATAGGTTTTCCTTTTAGATAATTAAATATTTTTTCATCTGGAGCTATTAAACCTGCTCTTGCTCCACCTTCTATTGTCATGTTGCAAATAGTCATTCTCTGTTCAACACTTAACGATCTAATTAAATCGCCTGCATATTCTATAACTGAACCAGTTCCTCCTGCAGTTCCAATTTTTCCAATTATCTGAAGTATTACATCTTTTGATGTTACTCCTAGAGGTAATTGACCATTAACGTTTATTCTAAAATTTTTTGCTTTTTTTTGAACTAATGTTTGAGTTGCTAAAACATGTTCAACTTCTGAGGTTCCAATCCCAAACGCTAAAGAACCAAAGGCACCGTGTGTTGCTGTATGACTGTCACCACAAACTATTACTGTTCCTGGCTGAGTAAAACCTTGCTCCGGTCCAATTATATGAACTATACCTTGTCGTTTATCATCCATTCCAAAAAGTTGAACACCAAATTCTTTGCAGTTAGCTTCTAGAGTATCAACTTGTATTTTTGACTCTGCATCTGAAATTCCTTTTGTTCTATCTGTTGTAGGCACATTATGATCAGCTACAGCTAAAGTTAAATTGGGATGTCTAACTTTTCTATTTGAATTTCTTAAACCTTCAAAAGCTTGTGGACTTGTTACTTCA
>JAYOZQ010000008.1:14879-16269 GCA_038154225.1 Candidatus Pelagibacter sp. | reverse complement strand
TAATATTAAATTATCTATTCCTGAATAATATTTTTTAAGAGTAGATGCGACTTGCTCTTGACCTGAAAAATGAATGTAACCATCTTGTATATCTTTAGCTGAGCCCAAATATTCGCCTGATAATTTAGCTTTTTTAAGCTCATCATTTTCAATTATTTTATAAATATGTTTTAAATTCACAATTACCAGGATGAATTAGGACCATTTAAAAAAACCAATTCTTCTTCTGTAGACTCTCTACCAAGCACTTTATTTCTATGAGGATATCTATGAAATAATTGGATTGCTTTTGTGTGATCTTTCCAAAATTTCTTTATTTGAACATATCCTTCATGCTCTCTTAAATATTTATTAAGTAGATAATAAGCCATGTCATGATCAGTTATCTCTTCACTATGAATAAGAGGTAAGATCATAAAAAACCTCTCACTTTCGTTCATAGATTCTAAATAACCTGCATACACTGCATCATTAACAATCAATCTTGTTTTATGATCTTGAGCAAAAGCTTTTTTATCATTTCTAAACATATTTCTTGAAAATTGGTCAAAAAGAATAACTAGAGCTAGTGCACTAATTGGTTGATCCTGCCAATCGTCATACTCGTTTTGACTTGCAAGCTCATAATCATTTAGAAATTTTTCTCTTATGGTTTTGTCAAAAGCTTCATCTTTTTTAAATCTTTTTTCAGCTGGAGTTTCTTTAAACCAAAAATCTAATATTTCTTGAGCTTTTTTTGGGATCATTTTGAAACAGGTTTTAATAATTTCAAAAATTTATTATGAATAACTTTATTTGATGAAACTAAAATATTTCCAGCATTAACTGCGTCTTTGTTATCCCAAGTAGAAAGATGTCCCCCTGCAGCTTTTACAATTGGAATTATTGGATGAATATCCCAAATTTTATTTGAACATTGTATTACGATATCAACCCTTCCCTCTGCTAAGTGAGAGTAGCTTAAAGCATCACTGCATGGGAATTGCATTAATTTTAATATTTGTGGAATTTTTTTTTGTTTATCTAGAGATAACCATCCATGAAATGCTGCTGAAACTTTAACATCTTTAAATGAAACTTTTTTATTTACAGATATTTTTTTTCTTTTTCCATTTTCAACCACATATGCAGCTTTATCAGAATGGTTTATGTAATACTTTTTAAGTACCGGAAAATTAGCTAAACCTAAAATAGGATTTCCTTTATAATTTAATGAAATTAGATTACTCCAAGTTGGATTACCAATTACAAATGATCTTGTTCCATCTATTGGGTCTATTACCCAAGTATAATCACTTTTAGATTTTTTATGCCCAAACTCTTCACCTATAACTTGGTGGTCAGGAAATTTACTTTTAATTTTGGATCTTATAAATTTTTCAAACGCTTT
>JAYOZQ010000008.1:12271-14779 GCA_038154225.1 Candidatus Pelagibacter sp. | reverse complement strand
GATCCAACAACTTTAAGTAACGAAATAACCATTGATACAGCTAATATTAATAATCAATTTCTTGAAATAGACTTTAATGATGGTGTTAAATCTAGACTAGATATTAATAAACTTGCCTTAGAATTTTCAAATGAAGATACGGTTATAAGATCTATTCCTAAAATTAAATGGAATTCAACTTTAGAGAATATAAAGAATTTTGAATATCAAGATGGTTTTTTTGATAGCAAAGAAATGCATGACTTACTTGTTTCTTTCTACAAATATGGATTTGTAATCATCAAAAACATTCCAACAGAGGATAATTTCATTGTAAAATTTGCTAATTCAATAGGAAGTGTCAGAAGAACAAATTTTGGAGAATATTTTGATGTTAAATCAAAACCAGATCCAAATGATCTTGCATATACATCTTTAGAATTATCACCTCATACAGACAATCCTTATCGTAACCCTGTTCCATGTATTCAGCTACTTCATTGTATTGTAAGTGAAGTTACAGGTGGGCTATCAACATTAGTAGATGGTTTTACAGTTACAGAGGATTTAAAAAAAGAAAATCCAGATTTTTATAATATTTTATCTGAAGTTAAAGTTAGATTTAAATTTATTGATAAAGATGTTGTTTTAGAAGATTGGTCAGAACTAATTAAACTTGATGATAATAAAAATTTTAAACAAGTAAGATTTAGTCCACGACTAGACTATGTGCCTATGTTAGATAAAGAAAAATTAGACTTATATTATAAAGCACGCAAAAAATTATCGGAAATGTATAACTCTGAAAAATACAGAATAGAGTTTAAGCTTGCTCCAAAAGATTTAATGATGATGGATAATTATAGACTACTTCATGGTAGAACATCATATGAGGTAAAAGAAGGAAATAGATTTTTGCAAGGATGTTATATAGATTACGATAGCACCGAAGGAAAACTAAGACATTTAAAAAGAAAATTTAATATCTGATTTATTTTTTTAAACAATTATTCACTAGTATTGCCATTAGTATCCAAACTATAAAAGTTTCTCCATGACTAAACACATAGTCAGCACCACCAAAACCAGCAATGATATTTATTGCGTAGATAATTATAGTTGAAGCAACAAGACTTATTAGTAAATCTCTTAATGCGCATAAATATTTCATAAATAAACTTTATAGATATTCAATTATCATGTAAACTTGATTATATGAATAATGTAGGTTTTATTGGTGTTGGATACATGGGCTATGGGATAGCTAAAAATATTTTAGAAAAAGGAAACAACTTATTTGTAATCGCCAACAAAAACAGAAAACCAATAGATAAAATTGTAGGCCTAGGTGCAACAGAAGTAAATACTTTAGAAGAATTTAAAGAAAAAAAACTGAATGTTTTAGTTAAATGTGTAACAAATACTCCTATTGCAAAAGAAATTGCTACAAAGTTATCTAATATTTTAGATGAAAATACATTAATCATAGATATCACAACCCACAATAAAACAGGTTCAATCGAGACTGAAAAAATTTATCATTCAAGTAATATAAATTATGTTGAGTGTCCTGTTATGGGAGGCCCTGTTCAAGCTGAGCAAGGTGTTCTAGGTGGTATTGTTGGTGCAACAGATGATAATTTCAAAATAGCAGAACAATATTTAAAACTTTTTTGTAAAAATTATTTCCATTTTGGTCCAGTTGGAATGGGTGCAAAATCAAAACTATTAAACAATTTTTTAACTCTTGGAAATGCTGCTTTGATAAACCATATGGCAAAAGCTGCTAAACAATTTGATCTAGATCTTCAAAAATTATTTGATGTTGCAAAACTTGGGTCTGGAAATTCAGCTGCACTTATTAGAGTTTTTGATGCTTTGCTTCAAGGAGACTCTACAGGATTTAAATTCACAGCCTCTAATTCAGTAAAAGATTTAACTTATATTCAAGATCTATTAAAAGATTTTCCTGAAGCTGAAAAAATTGCAGAAGATAATAAAAATTATTTTCAAAAAGCAGTAGACGATGGTTACGGAGAAAATTTTATTAGTGAATTAATTGATAAAAAATAATTTAAGAAGAATTAATTAAGTTACCGGGAATCTACTAAAACACTAAGTTGTATTCAAGAAATATATTTGCATAAAATGCAAATAAATAAATTGAAATTTATTTCATAATAATTACCTTTATATCAAGGAGGTCATTATGTTAAAACTTACACCACCTGATACATAACTGAAGAGCAAATCCATAAAACAAACAAAAAAAATCCATACGGATTTAAAAGCCAAAGTGGCTTATATATAAGGGAGCTCTTTAGGACTTATCTTAAAGAGCGAACCCTTTTAATTTAATTAACAGACTTTAATATTTCTAATGGAAGTGGTGCATCAGGATATTTAACAATACACAATTCCTCATATTTTTTGCAAAATTCAATTAGAACTTTATAGACATTATCTTTATTTTTAAGATCCAAACTTTTAATCATTTGATCTCTTTCTTGTTCTAACTCTTTAATCTGG